>DATAGL010000432.1:0-5857 GCA_036263755.1 Chitinophagaceae bacterium
CGGGATCGCTTTTCTTTTTGCAGAAATAGTACTTTAGCGCTCCATGCTTACCCACAAGAAAATCCTGCTGGGCATTACCGGCAGCATCGCCGCCTATAAATGCATCCTGCTGGTACGCCTGCTGGTCAAGGCCGGTGCCGAGGTGCGGGTGATCATGACACCGGCAGCCGCCGATTTCGTGCCCCGCCTGACCCTGTCCACGCTGTCCCGGAACGATGTGCTGACCGACCTGTTTGCCGAAGGCTCCTGGGCCAACCACGTGATGCTGGGCCGCTGGGCTGATGTGTTCCTGGTAGCGCCTTTGAGCTGTAATACGCTGGCGAAGATGGCCACCGGCCAGTGCGATAACCTGCTGCTGGCTACCTACCTGTCCGCCACCTGCCCCGTGGTGGTATCGCCGGCTATGGATGAAGATATGTGGCACCACCCGGCCACCAAAGCCAACCTGCAGACGCTGGCCGCGCAGGGCTGCCGGGTCATTCCAGCGGAGCACGGCGAGCTGGCCAGCGGACTGGTGGGGGAGGGAAGAATGGCGGAGCCGGAAACGATCCTCACCTACCTGGATGAGCTGCTCACCGGCCGTCAGCCCCTGGCCGGTAAAAAAGCACTGGTTACAGCCGGTCCTACATACGAAGCCCTCGATCCTGTACGTTTTATCGGCAACCACAGTTCCGGCAAGATGGGCTTTGCCCTTGCCCGCGAACTGGCCCGTCAGGGAGCCTCGGTGACGCTGGTTTCCGGGCCGGTGGCCCTGAATGACCCTGAAGGCGTGGAGACGGTCCGTGTGACCAGTGCGGCGGAAATGTGCGACCGGTGCCTGCAGCATGCCGATTATGATATTGCCGTTATGGCCGCCGCCGTAGCGGATTTCCGGCCGGTGCAGGCCGCCCCGGAAAAGATCAAGAAAGCAGGAGCCGAACTGACGCTGGTGCTGGAACGGACGCCGGACATCCTGGCAACGCTGGGCGCCCGCAAAAAGGAAGGGCAGCTGCTGGTCGGCTTTGCCCTGGAAACAGAACGGGAACTGGAGCACGCCCGGGAAAAAATGCTCCGCAAAAATGCAGACCTGCTGGTGCTGAACTCTCTGCGGGATGCAGGCGCCGGCTTCGGGGGAGATACCAACAAGATTACCCTGCTCCGCCGCACCGGCGGGGAACAGGCGTTCGGCGTCAAATCAAAAGAAGCGGTAGCCCGCGATATTGTGGCTGCTTTAATCGAATGGAAACCATGAAAAAGCTTTTAATACTGCTGCTGGTTTGTATGCTGACCGGTGCCGTGCAGGCACAGGAGCTGCAGGCCCGCGTTTCGGTGATGGCCGGCCAGGTCAGTTCCAAAGTGGACCGGAAGGTGTTCCAGAACCTGCAGACCGCGCTGACCAATTTCCTGAACAACCGCAAATGGACCCCGGACAGCTACGGTGCAGGGGAAAAGATCAAGTGCAACTTCCTGCTGACCATCAGCCAGGAGCTGGGGGAGAACGTGTATAAAGCCACGCTGACCATCCAGGCTGCCCGTCCGGTATATGGCACAGCCTACGAGTCGCCCCTGGTGAATTTTCAGGATGATGAAGTATCCTTCCGCTACGTGGAGTTTCAGCCCCTTGAATTCAACGAGAACCGCGTTCAGGGCAACGACCCCCTGGCCTCCAACCTCACGGCTGTGTTTGCGTACTACGTAAACATCATCCTGGGCATGGATTACGATTCCTTTGCCGCCCGGGGCGGAGATCCTTTTTACCTGAAGGCCCAGCAGATCGTCAACAATGCACCTGAAGCCCGCGAGATCGCCGGATGGAAGCCGTTCGACGGCCTGCGCAACCGGTTCAAGCTGGCCGAGAACTTCCTCGACAGCCGCTTTGCCCTCATCCATGATGCGATCTACAGCTATTACCGGAACGGCCTCGATGTATTCGGGGAGCAGGAAGAAAATGGCCGCAACGGGGTGATGAACGCCCTGAGCTACCTGCATACCCTGAACCAGGAAAACCCCAACTCCATGGTGCTGCAGTTTTTCTTCAGCGGCAAGAGCAATGAGCTGGTGAATGTTTTCAGCAGGGCTGAAGGCGACAGCAAAGGCCATGCACGCGACCTGCTTTCCCGCCTCGATATTACCAATGCCAATGCCTACAAACAGCTGAAATGACCCGGATCCTGATCGGTGCCCTGTTGCTCACTCTTTTTTCCTGCTCCGACCAAAAGCCGGCCACACCCAAAGGCGTATTACCGGTGGAAAAGATGGGTCCCCTCATCTGGGATGCCATGCGCGCCGATGAACTGGTGACCCAGAACCATACGCAGCGCAGGGATTCCAGTTTTGATCTCGATGCTTACCGCTTCGGCTTGTACAATGAGGTTTTTCGCATTCACGGCACTTCGCGCGCCCAGTTCGACAGCAGCCTGAAATATTACCAGATGCACCCCGACCTGATGAAGACCGTGCTGGATGGCGTGCAGCAGCAGGCGGAAAAAGCAACAGCCGTAAAGCCAGCCGACAGCACCCGGAAAAAGGATTCCTCCATCCTCGGTGGAAAGAAAGTAATGTGATCGTTATTTTTGCCCCAACGAATGCTTGTTTATGAATAAAGTCTTTTCCGGTCCGGAAGAAGCGCTGCACGATATTCCTGATGGCGCCACCATTATGCTGGGTGGTTTCGGCCTTTGCGGCATCCCCGAAAACTGTATATCCGCCCTGGTGCAAAAGGGCGTAACGAACCTCACCTGTATCTCCAACAATGCCGGCGTGGATGATTTTGGCCTGGGCCTGCTGTTGCAACGCCGGCAGATTAAAAAGATGATGAGCTCTTATGTGGGCGAGAATGCCGAGTTTGAGCGGCAACTGCTCAGCGGCGAGCTGGAAGTGGACCTCATCCCTCAGGGTACGCTGGCTACCCGCATCCAGATGGCGGGCATGGGGATACCGGCCTTTTTCACTCCCGCAGGCTATGGAACGGAAATCGGGGAGGGGAAGGAGGTGCGCCTGTTCAATGGCAAACCTTACCTGATGGAAGAAGCCCTGACAGCCGATTTCGCCCTCGTTAAGGCCTGGAAGGGCGACCGGTACGGGAACCTGCAATTCCGCAAGACCACCCGGAATTTCAGTACCTCGATGGCCAAGGCCGGCAGCATCACCATCGCCGAAGTGGAGGAGCTGGTGGAACCCGGCGCCCTGGATCCGGATCACATCCATGTGGCCGGGATCTATGTGCACCGCATCTTCCAGGGCTCGGGTTACGAAAAGCGCATCGAGCGGCGTACGACCCGGATGGAAGGGTAAGGGTTGACATGGATATGGATAAACGAAAGGGGAGCGGCCGCTCCCGTCAGGAATTAGCAGTCTGGGAACAGGAAATCTTCAAACGCCCGCATTATTCTTCAACATTCTAACAATCAGTTCATGGCTCTGGATAAATATGGTATCGCGCGCCGCATTGCGCAGGAATTAAGGGATGGCATGTATGTGAACCTCGGCATCGGTATCCCGACCCTGGTGGCCAATTATATCCCCGAAGGCATGTTCATCATGCTACAGAGTGAAAACGGCATGCTGGGCATGGGGCCCTACCCCGAAGCGGCGGAAGTGGATGCCGATCTGATCAACGCCGGGAAAGAAACGGTGACCCTGCTGCCGGGCGGTGTTTTTTTCGACAGTGCGGAAAGCTTTGGAATGATCCGGGCGGGCAAGGTAGACCTGACGGTACTGGGCGCAATGGAAGTGAGCGAGCGGGGCGATATCGCCAACTGGAAAATTCCCGGCAAAATGGTAAAAGGCATGGGCGGCGCGATGGACCTGGTGGCTTCGGCCCGCAACATCATCGTAGCCATGATGCATACCAACCCCAAAGGCGAATCAAAGTTGCTGCCCGCATGTACCCTCCCCTTAACCGGTGTGGGCTGTGTGAAGCGTATCGTCAGTGAACTGGCTGTACTGGATGTGACCCCGGAAGGGTTCCGGTTGCTGGAACGGGCACCGGGCGTTTCGGTAGAAGAAATACAGGCAAAGACCGCAGGCCGCCTGGTCGTGGAAGGGGAGATACCGGAAATGACACTGTAAGGGAGGGAGTAAGCGTTACCTTAAAGCTTTAGTCCACCAGGTTGTTCTTCACGGCGAAGAATACCAGTCCTGCCGTGTTTTTGCTTCCGAAGCGTTCCATCAAACGGTCTTTAATGGCTTCAACGGTCCGCGGGCTGATCTCCATTTTCTGGGCGATCTCCTGGGCGGTGAATTCCATGCAGATAAACTTCAGCACATCCCGTTCCTTGTCACTGAGGGTGATTTCGCTGTTCAGGGACGGAATGACCTTTTGCTTGGCGTGGGATTTTTTAAGGAGGATGCGGTTGACAAAGTTGTTCAGGTAGTATCCTTTCTCGTACACATCCATAATGGCTTTGCGGATTTCCTGGGGCTCGGCGTTTTTGAGGAGGTAACCGTTGGCGCCGTTCTCCATCATGTGGGACACAAAGCGTTCGTCTTCATACATGCTGAGTACGATTACATGTATGTTGGGGTATTGCTTGCTGAGCACCTTGGTGGTTTCAATGCCGTCTTTAAGCGGCATGCGCAGGTCCATCAGCACGACGTCCGGGGCGGCCTCGGCGATGCCGGCCAGTAGTTCTTCCCCGTTCTCGGCTTCGAGCACGAATTTGATGTTGGTAAAGGGACGCAGGGAAAGCACCACCCCCTTGCGGAAGATCTTATGATCGTCGGCTATTGCCACTTTAATAATATCCATAACACGTCAACGGCGCTAAAATAGATGAAAGTAATCAGGATTCGTACGGGTCATCCCTCGGAATTTCCAGGGTGATCTTATAGTAGGTTTGCGAAGCGTCCTTTTCAAAATAAATGGAGCCCTGGGCTACTTTCAGGCGGCTGCTGATGTTTTTAAGCCCGAGGCCGATATTGCTTTTGTTCAGCTTATCGAAATCAGCCTGTACGATGCCGCGTCCGTCGTGGTGGATGCGGAGTACAAAGTTGCCTCCGTGCATGTTCTGGGTCAGGTGAATAAAGGAGGAGTTACTGTGCTTCAGGATGTTGTTGATCAGTTCCTGCACGACCCGGAACACGCTCAGTTCCTTTTCTCCTTTCAGGCGTTCCTTGTATTCATGAAAGCGGCTCGAGGCATTGATGGTGCCGGAGCCGGAAATCTTCTGGAACAGGTCGTTGATGGCCGATTCCAGGCCAAAGTTCTTCAGGGTGGGAGGCATGAGGCTGTGGCTGATATTGCGCACCAGCTGGATGGTATCGTCCAAGATCTGCCGGGCCTGGAAAATGGATTGGAGCTGGGTAGCCTTATCCTGGTTCACCAGGTTTTCATTGAGGTACAGGCGGGCGGTGGCCAGAAGCGGGCCGGCATCATCGTGCAGGTCGGCAGCGATGCGCTGGCGCTCTTCTTCCTGGAGGCGGATGGAGGCTTTGAGGAGGAGCTTTTGCTGTTCCTGTTCCAACTGCTGGAGTTTCAGCTGGTATTTGATGACCCGGCGCTGGTGAAAGATAATGAAGAGGATCAGCCCGATGGTAAGTACCAGCATACCCAGTGTTCCCAGAAACAATACCAGGGAGATTCCGGAAGAGTTGGCAGTGGCTTGCAGCAAGAACATATCGGGGGCAGTTAGTTTAAATAAGGCTGGAGTTTCTGCGGAGGATTTTTCTTTTGAGTTATACCGTGAATGATAAATGCTATAGTGAACAGAATGCTTTTAAAAATTGAAAAAACATTAGTAAGGTACCAGTAATCTCGTGTTTCAGGCCTTTGCGCAGCAAAAATATATATGAAAAAAGAACCAGCTAAGTACATTATAATTCCCAAAACAATCCAGAAAGTGAATTTGCTATAAATGAACAAGGTACTTGTATCATT
>DATAGL010000433.1:0-5320 GCA_036263755.1 Chitinophagaceae bacterium
TGTGGTCGCGGAAGGCCTTCTCACCGGTTTTGGTGACGGAATAGGTGGTGTTGGTTTTCCGGCCGATGAAGCCTTTATGCACTTTAATGAACCCGCTCTCCTCCAGGGTTACCATATGGGTGGCCAGGTTGCCGTCGGTCACTTCCAGCATGCCCTTGAGGTCATTGAAGCTCACCTCTTCGTTCACCATCAGCACGCTCATCACGCCCAGGCGGATCCGGTTATCGAAAATTTTATTCAGTCCCGATATGGGGTTGTTCATGCCGTTTGTTTAAGAAGGTTCGCGCTCGTATTTATTCCACATAATGATGCCATACAGCACATGCAGCACGCCGAAGCCTGCAGCCCAAAAATAAAGCCCGTACCCGACGAACCAAAGATTCACCACGCCGAGCAGCAGCTGGCCGTAACCGAGGTACCGGATTTCGGTCAGGGTATACTTGCTGGCGTTCACCAGGCCGAGGCCGTAAAACAGGAGACAGGCCGGTGCAATGAACCCGAACAGTCCTTCCTCCATCAGCCGCAGGATGAACAGGCCGCCCACCAGCATGGGCACGGCCACGTTGATGACTACGCGCTTGGCCGTGCGGCCCCAGATCGATACGCCGGTGCGCCGGCTGCGCACGTACGTAAAGAAGAACGCAAGGGTGAAGGCCAGTACAAAGGTCACCGCCGCAATGAGCACCAGCGTATACCGGATGTCGGAGCCCCCGTCGCCGGAATACCCGTTCATTTCACAGTCGCCGCGCCGCCAGCAATCGAACTGCAGGGCCGTAAAGCCCGCCGCCGCCAGGGCGCAGACACCCGCCGCCACACCGCTCCAGCCACTGAGGCTGATAAAGCGGCTGCTCTGATCCATTAATTTGCGGATGTCTTCAATTGCATCCAGCGGTTCCCTGTTTTCAGCCATAAAAAGCGCTTTGTATTGCAAAGTAATACTCCCGTTCCTGTATTTCCAAATTAACTTTCCGTCCTTACGTATGCTGCTGCACGGCTTCAGCCGCCCCGGTGATCATCCGGCAGGCTGCGCGGATCTCTTCGCCGGAAATGGACAGCGGGGGCGACAGCCGCAGGCAATGCGCCGCAAAAAGGAACCAGTCGGTGACCAGGCCCCTTTCGATACAGCGGTCGATGACAGCTTTGCAGGTGGCGAACGAATCGAATTCCACGGCCAGCCAGAGCCCGGCGGAGTGTACCTGCCGGATGAGCGGGTGGACCAGGAGTGCGCGGAACAAGGCTTCCTTCTCCCGTACCTGGCCGATCCATTGCTCCTGCAGCAGGGTTTCCAGGGCCGCATGACCGGCCGCGCAGCACAGCGGATGTCCCCCAAAAGTGGTAATGTGCCCGAGTACCGGGGCGTCCGTCAGGGCATCCATTTTTTCCTTGGAGGTGATGAAAGCACCGAGCGGAAGTCCGCCCCCCAGGGCTTTGCCCAGCAGCAGGATATCGGGTTCCACCCCGTACTGTTCAAACGCCCAGAGCGTTCCGGTGCGGCCGAAACCGGCCTGGATCTCATCGAGCACCAGCAGCGCGCCGGTTTCCGAACAGCGCTGCCGCAGCGCCTGCAGCCATCCCGGTTCCGGCGAGCGTACGCCGGCTTCCGCCTGAACGGTCTCCGCCACTACGCAGGCCGTCTGGCCATCAATGGCCTTCAGGTCATCATACGAGCCGTACTGCAGGTGCCGGATGCCGGGCAACAACGGACGGTAGGCATTGCGCCAGTATTCATCGCCGATGATGCTCAGCGCCCCCTGCGTGGACCCATGATAGGATTGATTAAAGGCGGCAATGCCCGGCCGGCCCGTCAGGCGCTTGGCCAGTTTCAGGGCCCCTTCCACGGCCTCCGCCCCCGAATTGGTGAAATAGACCGAATGCAGGTGTGCCGGCAGATGCTCTGCCAGCAGCTGCGCATACCGCACCTGCGGACTCTGAACGAACTCGCCGTACACCATCACGTGCAGGTACGCATCGAGCTGCCGGCGGATCGCTTCCACTACGCCCGGGTGACGGTGTCCCGTGTTGGCTACCGAAATGCCGCCGATGCCGTCGAGGTAAGCCCTGCCCGAAGAGTCGTACAGGTAGCAGCCTTCCGCCCGCACGATCTCCAGGGCCAGCGGCGCCGGGGAAGTCTGGGCATTGTGCTGCAGGAAAAGCTGGCGCAGGTTCATGGATGCAAGATAGGGGGATTGGGAGGATTTGTGGTAGTGGTGGTATTGGTGGTATTCGTGGTATTAGTGGTATTAGTTGTATTAGTGGTATTGGGTGGTTTAGCGGGGAGGTTTTCGATGTTACCAGAAGACTTATGGAAAAGGTTGCGGTGATCGGCGGGCCATTCTCCTGCTCTTCATCCGGCGATACCGAGGCGCCGCATCAGCTCTTCTTTGTAGTGCGCTCCGATCGGCAGTTCGGTGCGGTCCAGCTCCACAAGGTTGCCGGTGACCGCCGTGATGCGGGAAAGGTTGACCATATAAGACCGGTGGATGCGGAGGAAGCGGTCTGCAGGCAGCTGGTCCTCGAACAGCTTCAGGTGCATGCCGGCCAGTAATTTTTTATCCTGCAGGTAAACCGTGCTGAAATCCTTTTCGGCTTCCACATACCGGATGGCATCGAAAGGCACTTTCACCAGCCGGCTGTCCTGGCGGATAAAGAGGTAATCGGCAGGCGGAGCTGCTATTTTTTCGGTCCGCAGCCCCCTGCGCTCTTCCGCTTTTTGCACGGCCTGGAAAAAACGGTCATAGGTGATCGGCTTCATCAGGTAATCCACGGAATTCAGCTCAAAACCTTCCACGGCATACTGGTGATAGGCGGTAGTGAACACTACCAGCGGCGGCTGGCGGAGCGAGCGCAGGAAGTCAATGCCGGTGATCACCGGCATCTGGATATCGAGGAACAGCAGGTCCACCGCGTGCTGGTGCAAGCCTTCATATGCCTCCATGGCGTTGATGCAGCTTTTCAGCAGCAGCAGTCCCGGCGTGGCGGCAATATGTTTTTTCAGGATTTCGCGGGCGATCGGCTCGTCATCCACGATCATACATTTCAGTTCAGGCATGGCAATCGATGTTTATGGCTACGATGTATTCCTGTTCCCGGTGCAGGGCCTGGTACCGGTACCGGCCGGGGTAATACAGGTCGAGCCGCTTCTGCAGGTTCTTCAGGCCTATTCCTCCCACCATCCCGGGTGGCCGGTCCGGGTCCACGCGGTTCCTTGACTCAAAAGCCACCTGCCGGTCCTGTATCGCCAGGTGGATCCGGATTTCCGCATCTTGGTGGTCGGCGCTGTGCTTGAAGGCGTTCTCCACGACCGGCATCATCAGCAGGGGCGCCAGGCTGCCCACCGTTCCGTCGTTGCTGTGCGTGAACTGCACGGTGGTATGGTTCAGGCGTACCGATTCCAGGTCAATATAGTCCTGCAGTACCTGCACCTCGCGCGCTACGGGCATGAGGTCGCTGCTGGTTTCATACAAGGTATACCGCAGCAGCTGCGCCAGCCGGGCCACCAGGTCGGCGGAGCGCTCTTTCTGGTCGGTAAGGATCAATCCGTAAATATTATTCAGGCTGTTGAACAAAAAGTGGGGGTTCACCTGGGCTTTGAGAAAATCAAATTCAAGCTGCAGGTTCTCCCGGGCGAGCTGCAGGGCGGTGAACCGGCTGCGCAGGGCCTGCATGCCGAACTTGAGGCAAAGCGGCAGGGCCAGGGCAGAGAGCATCCCGATCAGCGAACCGAGGCTGACCAGTTTAGCCAGCCACCGGCCTGGAAAAGACTGCTTTAAAAACGCAAAGTAGGAAGGATTCGATGCCTTCAGGGCGGCGGCGCAGGATCCGCACCGGCTGAACACCGCTCCTTCCCGGACAGTATCCGCCAGCGCATACAGCCCGACGAGCAGGAGGAAGGCGGCCGTGCCGGCGAGCCACCGCTTCCGGTAGAAAAAGCGCGGCAAAACAAAATACACCAGGGCATAATAAAACAGGAGGGTTCCGGCCACCTGGGTGCCCGTCAGTACCGCCTGTGCACCTGCAGGCAATGCCCGGGCAGGGTTAAAAGAGATGGAGGTGATATACCACTGGCTGCCCGCCATCAGGAGCCAGAAAAGCACATGAAGCAGGACCCTCCGGCTCCTGTGCCCATAAATCGCCGCTATGGCCTGCTCCAGGTTCATCCATCTAAAATCCATTTTTTTGGAGACGGCACCTAATTTTTACGACGGAACCCCGTTCCGCGCCAACAGACAGCCGGAACGCACCAACCAGATGTTGCAGCCGGTGATAGTTTCCCTTTTATTGGCGGAAAAGAGCAGCCTGTCGAAAAGAAAGCTTTCCCGGTCGGTTCTGTTTTTTCCGCCGGAGGGCTTTTCGTCGCTTTGAACGAAACAAAGCATATGAAACTACTATTTGCACTGCTGCTTCTGGTCAGCACCGCCGCCCCGGCCCAGGATGAAGGCGCCCGGATGGACAGCCTCGTAACCGCTTTTGCCGATGAAGCCCAGTTCAACGGCAGCGTGCTGGTGGTCAAAAAGGGAAAGGTGCTGCTGCGCAAGGGGTACGGTTTCCGCGATGCGCAGGCCAAGACGCCGAACACACCCGCCACTGTTTTCAACATTGCTTCCCTGACGAAGACATTTACGGCCGCCCTGATCCTGAAGCTCCAGGAAGAAGGAAAGCTTTCTGTGCACGATCTCCTGCAGAAATACGACCCCTCTTTCCCGGCGGCAACAGGATCACGATCCACCACCTGCTCACGCATACTTCAGGGATCCCTAATTATACCGACCAGTCCGCGTTCCGTGCCATGGACCAGGCAAAAGAGGTGACGCTCACCCGGATGGTCGGTTTTTTCCGGGAGCAGCCGGCCGATTTCGAACCGGGCGCACGGTTCCGCTACAGCAACTCCGGGTACACGATGCTGGGTTATATCATTGAACAAGCTACGGGGCAAACGTACGCGCAGGCGCTGGAGCACTATATCTTCCGGCCCCTGGGCATGCGGCACTCCAGCTTTGGTCCTGCAGAAGGCGCGACAGCTGAAAAAGCCACCGGCTATGGCATGTGTTACAAAAACTTCACCTTACCGGTACCGGCGGTCCATCCTACCGTTTCGTATGCCACCGGTGCTATCTACAGCACCGTGGATGACCTGTACCGCTGGCACAGGGCTTTGCAGGACGGGAAGCTGTTTTCCACGGAAACGCTGAAGACGGCTTACCGGCGCGACCGGGGACCCTACGGTTATGGCTGGTTTTCCGATTCCCTGTACGGGCACCTGCGGGTTTCGCACGACGGGAACATAGCCGGGTTTAAGGCGAACATCAACCGGTTTCCCGAA
>DATAGL010000434.1:0-4640 GCA_036263755.1 Chitinophagaceae bacterium
CCGTAATTGGTGACGGATGCCGACATGCCTTTTCCGTTGCGGAGCTGGTAGAGGCTTACCGCTTTTCCGTCGATCGTATCGCGGAACCCGGCAGGGTCCGGGGCCGCCGCGTTCCGGGCCGAACCGCTGTCGGAAGATCCGGATGACGTACCGGCAGTGGCGGCAGGACCGTCATTGCAGGCGGCCAGGGTAGAAAGTAAAAGAAGTCCGGTAAAAAATACGTGGTTCATGTTCCGATTTTATGCAGTGACAGCACCAGTGATCCCGGTGCTCCTGTGATATAATTCTTTTCCGTGTCCCCGCACATTGCGGCAGGTCATTTTGTGCTTCGGTGTTTTAAGAATGACCGCCTGTAGAAACAGACGGTCCTTCATTCTGCTTGCTATATATGAAGAGAAAAAAACGCCGGTTTTTCCTTTATTTTTTGACGCCGGTGAGTGCGCGGATATAGTCCACTTCGTATTGCCGGTAGGGTGTGCCGTCGGCGCGGAATACATCATGGAACCACAGGGCCGGCTCCGCCCGGTACGGCCGTTCCCAGCTGTCCCAGGGATAGATGGTCTGCGACTTTCCGGATACCAGTCCCCAGTTGATGGCACCTACCTTGTATTTTTTGGCAATGGGCAGAACGCCGTGAAAAGTGCTGTTGTTGCCGCGCGACATATACTCGGTGCAGATGACGGGGCGGTTGTACCGCTGCAGCCATCCCACCCGCTTTTCAAATTCCTGTTCGCCGTCGTAATTGTGGAAGGTAATGACATCGGAGGAGTCGAACTGGATGCGCTGGATGAGCTGCAGCGAGTCGTTGTGGCTCCAGTTGCCCCACCAGGGCGCCGAGGTCACGGGCTGTACGGGTCCGGCCGCGCGGGTCCAGGCAAACACCTGCGGCAGCAGCTTCAGCACGTACTGCAGCTTATCGGGCAGCTCCACCTTTCCATAGGCCGTCGTATTCGGGTTATCGGGCTCGTTCCATACATCCCAGCCCCAGACGCGGTCGTCGTTGCGGAAGCGGCCCACAACGGCCTTCACGTAAGCTTCCAGCCGCGGGTGCTGGGTCTCGTCTTTCAGGGCTTCATAACCGGGGTTCTGCACCCAGCCGGAGTTGTGCACATGCGGCTTCGGATCGCGCTGGCGCCCGAGCTTCGGGAACGGATCCCAGACAGAATCGAAGAGCACGAGCAGGATCCGGATATTATAGCGCTTGGCGATCGACAGGAACTGGTCGATCCGCTGCAGGAATCCTTCGGCATCCTGCTGGTAGAGCAGGTCGTGCAGGAATACGCGCATGGTGTTCATGCCGATGCTCCGGGCCCAGGCAAATTCTTTGGCAATCTGCGCGGTATCGAAGGTTTCGGCCTGCCACATCTCGAGCTGGTTGATGGCATTGGCCGGGACGTAATTCGCGCCCACCAGCCAGGGCTGGTTCCGGTACCAGGCATTGGCCTTTGCGGGGGTCCATACCACCGCTGCCGTGCGGGCAGTTGCCGGTGCGGAGGCCGTCTGGGCCTGCGGCGCCAGCGGCAGGAAGAACAGCAATAAGTACAGCCAGTGCAGTCGGATTTTTATCATTATTTCGGATTAAGTAATTGCATCAGGGCACTACGGGGAAAGCCACGATCCGCACTTTGGTGCACCCGAAGGGCACCAGCACAATTTCTTCGGTCCGGGGTTCCACTCGTCCCATATACAGGCCGTCGCGGGCCGTCACCGGCTGGGGAGCGACCCCGTTGAGCAGCTGCCAGTCGGGAATCCTGCGGGCCTTCATCCGCAGCTCCAGCGGGGCATTGGCCAGGTTCCACACGAAGCTCCCGGTGACCGGTTTTACTTCCCGGACCGTTACGGCTTTCGGCGTAAACCGGACCACGGAATCGGTCAGGCCATAATTCCAGGCCCCTTCGGGGTAAACGGAATAATAGTCTCCTTCCACCGAATCCACGCCTTTCACCCAGCGCTCCTGCAGCTTCAGTGCATACACCAGCGGCCCGCGCTCCACGGCCCGGGAGTTTTTGCCCCAGTTGGAGGTGCGTACTTCCATCGGCAGCCGCAGCGTCAGCCGGTCGCCGTTTTTCCAGGTCCGGTTCAGTACCGCGATGGTGCCGCCGGCCGCTTGCTGCAGCGTATCGCCGTTCAGCAGCACCACGCCCTGCCGGCACCAGCCGGGAATCCGCAGGTGGAGGGGAAACGCAACGTCGCCGGCCGCGGTGATGGTAAAATCGATTCCATCGGAGAAGGGATAGGTAGTGGACTGGGTCACGGTCACCGGCGTGCCCCTTTTGCCCAGCGGTACGGTCACCGTGCTGGGAGCGTACTGCAGGGCGGCCAGGCCGTTGTCCTTGGTGCCGTACCAGAGGTGCGTGGCGAATTTCGTCCATCCCTGGTGCATGTTGGCCAGGCAGCAGGTATAGCCGCTGCGCATGCCGAGCACGTTGTTCATCTCGCGCTGGAAGGGCAGCGAGAAGTTGAATACGCCCCGGGCGATCTGCACCTGGTTGGCGATCTGGAAATATTGTTTGCTGTTATAATCGTCGGTGGTCTGAGCCGGCAGCGCGTTGTAGGTCATGCGCTCGAGCGCGTCCATGTACTGCGGGTCGCCTGTGATGCCCACGGCCTCTTCCAGCGAGAACATGGCTTCCACGATGGCGCAGAGTTCTGTACCCTGCGTGGGATCGTTGCCGTGCAGGTCCTCATCGGCCGAAAACATGCCGAAGGGCAGGCCATGCAGGGTCATGAGATCGGTGAAGCCGGTGCGGAAGGCCTCGAGGTACCGCGGGTCGCCGCGGCGCTGGTAATGTACCACCGGGTCTTTCAGGCCCATGGCTACATTCACGCCGTGCCGGGTCATCCAGGCCTCGCCGTTCTGCAGCGTGGCCGCATTGATCACCCAGTTGCGGCCGCAGAACCAGTTGCTCCAGGCAAAGGACTGCGCCTGCAGCAGGTCGCAGAGCTCCAGCAAAGATTTTTCTTTTGTAATCGTATAAAGCCACTGGGCCACCAGCACGTTGTCGGCCCCGCGCGACTGTGCCCATTCGGTCCATTTGCCGACGGGGCAACGGCGGAGGCTGCGCAGCTGGTAGGCGAAGAACCGGCTCATGAAGGGGATTACCCTCGGGTCTTTCGTGGCCGTATAATACTGCTGCAGCACTTTCAGCATGATCATCTTGGGCCACCAGTCGTCGCCCTGGGCGCAGCTGTCGGCCGGCAGTTGCCGGGCGCTGTCGCGTTCCCAGCGCGTGAGGGGTCCGAAGTAGCCCGAGGGGCGCTGATTATCCAACGTCCAGTTGATATAACGCAGCACCTTGTTCTTTAATTCCGCATCTTCCAGCAGGTAAGCCAGGGGCACCGCGCCGTCCAGCCAGTAAGGCGTTTCTTCCCATCCGTCGCCTTTTCCGCCGAGCCAGCCGTTGTCGCGCTGCACCTTGCCGTACACTTCGTCGAGGTGGCCGGTACTGCCGGCGCGCATGATCCGGAGTTGGTGCAGCAGCCACCCCTGCGGCCGGATGCTGCCCAGGGGCAGAGCCGTATACACGGCAGGCCTGAAATGACGGGGCCGCGAAGGGCGCTCCGCCCTCCCATCCTGTCCGGTACCGCACAGGCTTGCGACCAGTAAAAGGGAAGAAATCAGAAAATGCTTTGCTGCATTCATAGCCTTCAGTTATTCACCGTATTCAGGCGGCACATCGCTTTAGCGGGTACCGGTCTTTACTTCAGTGGTTTGTTTCGCAGCCGTTGCCGCCCTGGCTTTCGGGCGATACACCTGTTCCAGTACCTTGATGAAATAGCCGCCGACCACGCTGCGGGCCTGGAAGCCCACCTGCTTACCGTCGGTGGTTTCGTGCCAGTCGCTGATGGGCACCCGGCTCGGGGTTTCCAGCGCGAACTTGTACACGGGGCTCACCAGGGCATCGAAGTCTTTTTTATTGTCCGTCAGCACCGAGGTCCAGAGGATCCAGTCTGACTTCGTATAGGTTTTCCGGCTGTCGAGCGGCAGGCCGTACGCGTTCTGCTTGGTGAGGTAATACCGGATTTCCTTTTCGTACACGTCTTTCGGGAACAGGCCCAGCCCGAGCAGCTTGTCCCACACGAGGTTGTACTTCTGGCTCCAGGTACCTTTCGAATCGAAGGTGAGCGCATAGTGATCGCCGTCGGCAGCCATCTCGGTCCACTTTACGGCCATCTTCCGGGCAATATCGCGGTACTTCTTCTCGATCTCCTTATGGCCCAGCATGCCGGCCATCTGCGCGTAGCTGCCGATGCCCACGATGGCTTTTACCGACAGGTTGGCGTTGCGGGCCAGGTGCCCGGCGAAGTCGTCGGTGCACAGCTGGTTGGCGGGGTCAAAGCCTTCCTTCACCAGGTAATCGGCCCAGGTGGTCAGCGTCTGCCAGTGCTGCTGCGCATAGCGGGCGTTGCCTTCGCGCCGGGCAATGGCTGCGGCCAGGATGATCATGTTGCCGCTTTCTTCCACGGGCATGTCCTCACCGTAGGTCTGACCATGGGCCAGCGGGTACGTGCCCAGGTCGTGCGCCGCAAAGGGCTTCGCCCATTTGCCGCTTTCGCTGTAATAAAAGATGCCATTCATCATCCCCTTGAGGAGGTCAGGGTTGTACACAAGGAACATCGGCGCCGAAGGATAGGTTATG
>DATAGL010000435.1:0-6726 GCA_036263755.1 Chitinophagaceae bacterium
GGATTCTTTCCAATCCGGTGGCCAACCTGCTGCAAAAAAGGCTTACCCTCCGGGGTCAGGCGCCGGTACGGGTCAATGCGCTGACCTATGCCCTGCTCGCCCTTTGCTGTATCCCGTTCGCCCTCGATGTTCCCTGGCGGCAGCTTCCCTCTTCATTCTGGATCTATTCGGTACTCGGCGGGCTGACCGGAAGTGCCGGCAATGCCCTGCTGGTCAAAGCGCTGGAAAAGGGGGCCCTGTCCGTTCTGGGACCGATCAATGCCTATAAATCGGTAGTGGGTCTGCTTGGCGGACTGCTCCTGCTGGGCGAAGTGCCCGGTATCGGCGGTGTAGCCGGCATTGCCCTGATCATTTTAGGCAGCTACTTTGTGCTGGATACAACGGAGGAGCGTTTCCGCTGGTCGCTGCTTCGCCAGCCGGCCATCCAGTTCCGGATCGGCGCCCTCGTGCTGACCGCGGTGGAGGCGGTATTTGTAAAAAAGGTCATCCAGGCTTCCGGTTCGGGAACCGCCTTTATCTCCTGGTGCGTTTTCGGTGCGCTCTTCGCCTCGGTACTGGCCCTTTTCAGCTGCTCCCGAACCGGTGCTGCGGAAGAAAGTGGAGGGCCCCGATGGCTGTTGTACGCCGGCCTGGTGGCCTGTATCGGGGCCATGCAGCTCAGTACCAACCTCGTTTTTGAACAGATGCCGGTTGGGTTTGCCCTAGCCCTGTTCCAGCTTTCTTCCCTGGTCAGCGTATTCCTGGGCTACCGGTTTTTCCGCGAGGAGGACATTCAAAAAAAACTGGTCGGGGCCCTGATCATGGCCGGTGGCTCCGCGCTGATCATCCTGACCTGAGAGCCTTCAGGATAGTACAGGACAGGGGCCAGCGATCCTCCGGCTACCTTAAACCAAAGAAAAATGCATGCGGAAACGGTTACTGGCCGGCTGGTGCGCCCTTTGCCTTTTCACCGGCGCCGGCGCCCAGATCGATTACAAAGGCTTTCCCGAATGGTCCTGGCAAAAGCAGGATTCCACCGAATACTACCTGTATACGCCCCGGGAAGGCAAAGGGGCTGATCGGTATCCCATCGTGCTGTTCCTGCATGGCTGCTGCGGCACGAGCTATACCGCAACCCTCCGGAATACGGTGGACCCTCCGGTGCGTATGTGGCATGGGTACGGGGCCAACCGCCAGACGGAACCCACCTATATACTTGCACCCGCCACTTCGCAAGGCTGGAAGCAACACATCCCGAACCTGAAGAAAGTAATGGACAGCCTGGTGGAAAAAGGCAAGGGCGACCCCCGGCGGATTTATATAACCGGCTTCTCTATGGGCGCCGAAGGCACCTGGGAATTCCTGCAGCAATACCCTGATTATTTTGCGGCTGCCCTGCCCATGGGCATGGATTTTCATGGCGACCCGGAGAAGATCCGCCATATTCCTATCTGGACCCTGCAGGGGGAAACCGACTGGTATGCCCGGCGCCTGAAAAGGGCCGTACAGGACATCCGGAAGCGGAACGGCATTGCAGTGGACAGCAATGCTACGTGGCTGACGGGCGTAAACCCGCGGTATACTAATTTCGCCGGCCTGGGACACGGGGTTCAATGGCCGGCTGTTTCTACCCAGGACCTTACCGGATGGGCCTATGCGCAGGTAAATGACGGAAACCGCACTCCTTCGGTCTACTTCCTCTCTCCAGACTATGGGGCAATGATTGGTGCCGGAACCTCTGTCCGGGTAAAAGTGGCCGCAACCGATCCCGAAGGGAAACTGAAAAAAGTGGCGTTGTCCCTGGACGGAAAACCCATTACTATTTTTCACCGTGCACCCTATGAGTGGAGCCTGGCCCTTCCGGAAGGGGATCATTACCTGGAAGCCATTGCTACCGATGAAGGGGGAAAGAGCAATAAGGCGGTCCATCTGCTACGAACCGATATCCCGGTGCGCACCGAAAAACAGGCAGAAAGCTTTTCCCGGAGGGGCGCCTGGTTCGAACAGCGAATAACGGTGGCCGGAAACCAGCCCCTGCATTTTTCCTGGGCCGGAAACGGAAAACCTCCTGCAGGCCTGCACCTTTCTCCGGATGGCATCCTTAACGGCATACCCGAAGACACGGGAACCTACACCCTCTCTTTGCGCATCCGGGATGCCGATGGGGATACCGCCCTGTTTCATCTGACCCACCGGGTAAAGGAAAAGCACCGCGATGACATACTGGTCCGTGCCGTCCAAAATGATTCGGGGTTCCTTTTCCCGGTTACCAAGCTGCGGGTGGGCGTCGCCCCACAGCTGCATGCCGGGGACGATGAAGTCACCATCAGCAATACTGCCGGCCTGGATGGCCTGACCCTCATACCGGGCAACCTGAAGGACACGGGTGTACGATCAGACCATTATCTCACCTTTCACTTGGACGAACCAGGGACTGTATTTATTGCATACGAGCAGAAAGACCACCTGCAGTCATCCACCATCCCAGGCTGGCTGCAATCCTTCCGGAAAATTCCATCCGTGCAGCTGGCTGCACAGTATTATTATTTTAACCTGTACAGTCGGGATTACCCGGCAGGAACGGTCTACCTGCCGGGCGGTGCGGAAAGCAGGAATGAGGTGACGCGTAATTATTTTGTTTTGGTCCGTAAGACCGGTGCTCCTTTCCGGTTCCCTCCCGAGATCAATATCCTGTCACTTCCGGAAGCCCGGCTCGGGCAACGGTACCAGGCCCGGTTAACGGCTTTGTATGGCAGTGGCCACCTGGCCTGGAAACAGGTGGGCGGAACTTTGCCTGCCGGACTCCGGCTGTCGGAAGATGGCAGCATCGCCGGAACGCCCGTAGAAAAGAAGAGTGTGCGGTTGAAAGTGGAAGTAAAGGATGCATCCGGGAGCACCGACACCCGGGAGTTCTTCTTTGTGGTGAAATAGGAATGTGCCTTCTTTTTCTTTAAAAGATTGCCTGCCCGGGAACTGGCCGGAACGTACACAACCTTGTAGTAGCACCTGTTCTGGTATGAATTCTAAGCACTTTCTCATGCCCTGGCGACCAGCTTAGTATAAATTTTGCAGCACCCCACGCATGCAGGAATTGATCTCAGAATGGATGCGGCGCTGGCAGCTTTCCCCGGTGGCCTGGAATTTTATAATCCTCGGCGCCGTCATCCTGTTCAGTGCAATAGTCCATTTACTCCTTTACCTTTTTATCCGCCGGAAAAAAGAAACCGGAGATTCCTATGTCCTCTGGCGCTCGGTACTCCGGTACCTGAGCGGCCCACTGGGCTTACTCATCCCCCTGTTTATCTTCGATCTTTTTTACCCGGCCCTGCGGATCCCGCGGGCCTGGGGGGTACGGCTGGACCATATCCTGGAAATCACCTTTATTCTCGCTTTTGCCTGGACCCTCATCCGGCTCATCCGCGCGGCCCAGGACTTTATTCATCACCGCATTAATATCCGCACCCCCAACAACCTGCGGCAGCGGCGGATCCTGACCCAGCTCACCTATATCCGCAGGGTAATCAACGTCATCATCGTGCTGTTTACGATCGGTGCCGTGCTGCTTACGTTCAGCACCCTTCGGAAGATCGGCACCGGTCTGCTCACCGGCGTAGGCATCAGTGGTATCATCGTGGGTTTTGCGGCACAGCGCTCCCTGGCCAACCTGCTGGCCGGATTCCAGATCGCCTTCACCCAGCCCATCCGTATTGATGACCAGGTGGTCGTGGAGGAGGAATTCGGTACCATTGAAGAGATCACCCTCACTTTTGTGGTCGTGCGTATCTGGGACGACCGGCGGCTGGTGCTCCCCATCAATTACTTCATTGAAAAACCGTTTCAGAACTGGACGAAGACCACGGCCGATGTCATGGGCACCATCTTTATCTATGCTGATTATGCCCTGCCGGTTGAGCCCGTGCGGCGCGAGTTCCAGCGGCTGGCCAAAGAACATCCTTATTGGGACGGCCGCGCGGCTTCCCTTGTGGTAACGGACGTAAAAGAAAGCACCATCGAGCTACGGGGACTGGTGTCCTGCCGCAATGCCGGCGAGTTGTTCGACCTGAGGTGCTACCTGCGTGAGCACCTGATCCGGTACATCCAGGAGCAGTTCCCGCAGGCCCTTCCGGTACAGCGCACCGCCTGGGCGGGCAAAGGGAGAGAGGATGCGGCGGCACCGCCTCCGGCCCTCAACGGTTAGGACCTGCCACGAAACCGTATTCACAGATGCTGCTTTTTGTTGTTGGAAGCATTGTTTCTGCTGCACTTTACGGTCAACAGCCGGCAATTCCTACCTTTAAACCTTAACGTAAACCCAGAACCGAACCGTTTATGCCTTCCCGCCCGCATCCCCGTATGATCCAGACCATGCGCTGGTTTGGACCCTCCGATCCTGTTTCCCTCAGCGATATCCGCCAGGCCGGGTGCGAGGGAGTAGTTACGGCCCTGCACCATATTCCCAACGGGGCGGTCTGGACGCCGGAAGAAATTCTCCGGCGCAAGCAGGAGATTGAGCAGGCCGGGATGGTTTGGTCGGTAGTGGAAAGCGTGCCGGTGCATGAAAGCATCAAAACCGCCTCCGGAAAGTATACCGAGCTTGTCGAAAATTACCGGCAAACGCTGCGCCACCTGGGTGACGCCGGTATCCGTACCGTGACTTACAACTTTATGCCGGTGCTGGACTGGACCCGGACCGATCTGTCCTATACCGTTGCAGACGGATCAAAGGCCCTGCGCTTTGAGCGGGCCGCTTTCGCGGCATTTGATGTATTTCTTCTGCAGCGGAAAGGGTCAGAACAAGATTACCCAACCCCTTTGCTGCAACGGGCCAGGGAACGGCTGGAAGCCATGAGCAGTGAAGAGCGGCTGACCCTGCAGCGCAACATCATTGCCGGCCTGCCCGGCAGCGAAGAAAGTTTTACCCTGCAGCAATTCCAGGAGGCCCTGGATGCATACAGGGATATCGATGCGGAAACCCTACGTCAGAACCTTTTCCGGTTTGTAGGTGCCATCGCACCTGTAGCGGAGGAAGCAGGCGTACGCCTGGCCATTCATCCCGATGATCCCCCTTATCCCATCCTGGGCCTTCCCCGGGTGGTCAGCACGGCTGACGATGTGGAACGGCTGTTTATGGACGTGCCTTCGCCGGCCAACGGGCTTTGCTTCTGCACCGGATCTTTCGGAGTAAGGGAAGACAATGACCTGCCTCAAATGGTGAAACAGTTCTCCGACCGCATCCACTTTATCCACCTGCGCAATACCCGGCGGAATGAATGGGGCGATTTTTTCGAGGACAACCACCTGGAGGGTGATACCGATATGTTTGCCGTGGTCAGCGAACTGGCGGCGGTCATGGCCCGAAGGGGAGAACGCCTGCCGATGCGGCCTGACCATGGACACCAGATGCTGGACGACCTGCATAAAAAAACCAACCCTGGGTATTCGGCCATCGGCCGCCTGCGCGGGCTGGCTGAGCTACGCGGACTGGAGCTGGGGATCCTGCGCAGCCGTTCCTGATCTTTGTTTGCTGCAGCTTACACCACCTGGTGTTCTTTCTGGTATTGCACCGGGCTTTTCCCTGTCATCTGTTTGAAAAACTTATAGAAGGAAGTGAAGTTGTTGAAGCCGCTGTCGGAGCAGATCTGCTTGATGCTGCGCTTGTTTTCGATCAGCAGCTTGCAGGCATGCCCGATGCGCACTTCCATGAGGAACTGGGAGAAGGTTTTGCGGGTGCGGGCCTTGAAATACCGGCAAAAGGAGTGGGGACTGATATTGGCCACCGTGGCAATTTCTTCCAGGTGAATTTTCCGGTTGAAATGTTTGAGGGCAAAATCGTAAATGGCGCTGATTCGGTCTTGGTCGGGCTGGGGCACGGTAGGCGTGAACCCGGGGGCGGATAACGGTTCCCATTCCCGGCTGGCAGCAATTCCGGAAAGCGCATCCAGCAGCAGCAGGATCCGGTGCAGACCATCGGCCTCCAGCATCGCTTCCATCAGTGCTGCCGTCCGCTGGCGGGAGCCTTCCTTGATCTGGAGGCCCCTGCGGGAAACCTCCAGCAGGTGTTTGACCGCCGTACATTCCGGAAGCTGCAGGAAAGCTTCTCCCCAGAAATCGGTAGTGAAATGAACGACCCGGATATCGGCATCTTCGGAAACGGGCTGATCGAACCGCCAGTAATGCGGAAGGTCGGGACCGACCAGGGCCACATCGCCTTCATGAAACCGGCGGATGGAATCACCGATGAACTGCATACCGCCCCCTTTCGCGAAATGGATGAGCTCCACTTCCTTATGGTAGTGCCAGCGGTTATTCATGTGCGGCACCCGGTCGCGCCGGATACTGAACGAATGACCAGGACCTTTGGTAACTTTCAGCAACTGGGGTTTCATGCTCGGTCAGGCTTTTGGACCCGATTCAACATCAAATTAAAGGAAATCTGCCGAACCGGGCGACAGAAGGGGCAAGCAATCCCTGCAGGAACGAATTTTTCTATAAAATGCGGCTGGCGGCGTTACATCCGGGCAAAAACGGTGAACAATTGGACAATATGAGGCACCGGTCATGAAAGCAAGCAGCTTAATTTAGACTTTCCGGTTTTACATCTGCTTCCGGACTAAATCCCCAAAGGATGCCGCCGGCAGAAATTTAGAAGTAAATCCCGGAAGGTCGATGGCCATAAGACGGTGTTTAAAGCCTGACTATGAATCGCCGGAAGCAGAAAAGTGAAGACCTAATATCAATTTTATCGCA
>DATAGL010000436.1:0-10043 GCA_036263755.1 Chitinophagaceae bacterium
GACTTCACATTCGTGGCCAACGCGGTACAGGCCAACCTGCTGGCTCTGTTCACCACGCGTCCGGACAGCGTCAACCAGGTGTACAATATTGCCTGCGGCCAGCAAACAACGCTCGGTGATCTTTTCGAAACCATCAAGGGCCTGGCCGGCTCCGACCTGGCCCCCCGCTTCGGCCCCGAGCGCACGGGCGATGTGCGCCACAGCCTGGCCGACATCACCAAGGCGCGCACGCTGCTGGGGTACCAGCCCGAGGCCGACATCCGGCAGGGACTGAAGGCCACTTTTGAATGGTACCGCAAACAACATCATTTCGGCTATGCATAAAACGATACTGATTACGGGCGGCGCCGGTTTTATCGGCTCGCACGTGGTACGCCTGTTTGTGAATGCGTACCCGGATGCTACCATTGTGAACCTGGATGCGCTGACGTATGCCGGCAACCTGGAGAACCTCCGGGACGTGGAAGGAAGGCCGAACTATATTTTCGAAAAGGTGAACCTGCTCGAAACCGAAGCGCTGGCCGGTGTGTTCGAACGGCATCGTCCGGACGGCATCATCCACCTGGCGGCCGAGTCGCACGTGGACCGCTCCATCCTTTCCCCGATGGACTTTGTATACACCAATGTCATCGGCACTGTGAACCTGCTCAACGCCGCAAAGGAGGCCTGGAAAGGGTCGTTCGAAGGCAAGCTGTTTTACCACATCTCCACCGATGAAGTGTACGGCGCGCTGGGCGAAACCGGGCTGTTCACGGAAGAAACGCCCTATGCGCCCAACTCGCCCTATTCCGCCTCGAAGGCTTCGAGCGATCATTTCGTGCGGGCCTATGGCGAAACCTTCCACCTGCCGGTGATCATCACCAACTGCTCGAACAACTACGGGCCCAACCACTTCCCCGAGAAGCTCATCCCCCTGTTCATTCATAACATCCTGCAGAAGAAGCCGCTGCCCGTTTACGGCGACGGACTTTACACGCGCGACTGGTTGTACGTGATCGACCATGCGCGCGCCATCGACCTTGTATTCCATAAAGGAAAGCCGGGCGAAACCTATAATATCGGCGGGTTCAACGAATGGAAGAACATCGACCTGGTCAAGCTGCTCTGCAAGCTCATGGACGAAAAGCTGGGCAACCCGGCCGGCACCAGCGAAACGCTGATCACGTATGTGAAGGACCGGCCCGGCCATGACCGCCGGTATGCCATTGATGCCACGAAGATCAACCGGGAACTGGGATGGAAACCGAGCGTTACGTTCGAAGAGGGCCTTTCCCGAACCATCGACTGGTACCTGCAAAACCCCGAATGGCTCGAACAGATCCGCACCGGCGCCTACCGGAAATAACTTCACCGAAATAGTCAACCATGAAGACGCTGCTTAAATCGATCTATGAGAAGGTTCCATTCAAAAAGGAATTGTTCTCGGCCCTGCGTGCCGTTTGGACGCCCCCGGAATCACTGTACCGCCACCTGCATTTCAAGGGCGTGATCACCGTGCATATCGGGAAGGAACATTCGTTCAAGGCGCAGCATTACGGGTACAAGGTGGAGAACGATCTTTTCTGGTCGGGCATTTACGGCGGGTGGGAGCGGAACTCCCTGGACGCATGGACCCGTCTTTCCGCAAGAGCCTCCGTGGTGTTCGACATCGGCGCCAACACGGGCATCTATTCCCTGCTGACCAAAGCCATGAACCGGAAAGCGGAAGTTCATGCCTTCGAGCCCGTCAGCCGCGTGTACCAAAAACTCGTCCACAACAGCGAACTCAATCAGTACAACATACATTGCGTGAACAAGGCGCTGTCCAACAATACCGGAACGGCCCTTCTTTACGACAACGACGCCGATCATGAGTATTCGGCTACGCTTTCCCAGCATGGGCCCGTTCCCCTCACCCACACCAAGGAGGTGGCCACCATCACCCTGGACGACTACATCGAGCAGAACGGCATCCAGCGCATCGACCTGATGAAGATCGATGTGGAAGGATTTGAGCCCGAGGTGCTCCAGGGCTTTGCCCGGTACATCCGCGTTTTCCGGCCGGCCATCCTCATCGAAATTCTGGAGGATGCAGTGGGCGCGCAGGTGGAGGCGCTGGTGGAAGGAAACGGCTACCAGTTCTACCGCATGATTGAAGAAAGCAAGCCCCAGCGCGTCACCGCCCTGAAAAAATTCAACGGGTTCAATTACCTTCTCTGCGACGCCGAAACCGCCGCCTTCCTTCAATTAACCTGATACGGAAACATATGAAAGGAATCATCCTCGCCGGCGGGTCCGGCACGCGCCTGTATCCCATTACGAAGGCGATATCGAAGCAGCTGATGCCGATCTATGACAAGCCCATGATCTACTACCCGCTCTCGGTACTGATGATGGCCGGCATCCGGGAGATCCTGATCATTACCACCCCCGAGGACCACGCCCAGTTCCGCCGCCTGCTCGGCGACGGCAGCCACGTAGGCTGCCGCTTTGAGTATGCCGTGCAGGAAGTGCCCAACGGGCTGGCGCAGGCCTTTGTCATCGGAGCGCCGTTCATTGGCGGGGACAAGGTGGCCCTGATCCTGGGAGATAATATTTTTTACGGAACGGGCCTGGGCCGCCAGCTGCTCACGCTCAGCGAGGTGGAAGGCGGCTATGTATTTGCCTACGAGGTGTCGGACCCCGAGCGCTACGGCGTGGTGGAGTTCGATGAAGCCCGGAAGGCCGTATCCATCGAGGAAAAGCCGGCCCGGCCGAAGTCGAACTTTGCGGTTCCGGGTCTTTACTTCTACGATAATGAGGTTGTGGCCATCGCCCGCCACCTGCAGCCTTCGGCCCGCGGCGAATACGAGATCACCGATGTCAACCGCGAGTACCTGCGCCGGGACCGCCTGCACGTGGCGATCCTGGACCGGGGAACCGCCTGGCTGGATACGGGTACTTTCGACTCGCTCAGCGATGCTTCCGAATTTGTGCGGGTCATTGAAAAGCGGCAGGGCACCAAGATCGGCTGTATCGAGGAAGTGGCCTACCGCATGGGCTTCATCACTGGTGACCAGCTGCTGGAACAGGCCGATGCCCTGATGAAAAGCGGGTACGGAAATTATTTGCGTCAGGTGGTAACCCGGAAGCGATGAGCGGGCCCGCTTACTTTATACATCCTACGGCTGTGGTGGATGACGGGTGCATCATCGGCGACGGTACCCGGGTATGGCACTTCAGTCACCTGATGACGGGCTGCCGCATCGGCGAGGGCTGTAACCTCGGGCAGAACGTAGTGGTGGCACCGCAGGTGGTGCTGGGACGCAATGTGCGGGTGCAGAACAACGTATCGATTTATGAGGGCGTCACCTGCGAAGACGATGTGTTCGTAGGCCCCTCGGCCGTTTTCACCAATGTCATCAACCCGCGGAGCGCCATACCGCGCAAACACGAATACCGGAACACGCTGGTGCGGAAAGGCGCCACTATCGGTGCCAATGCCACGATCGTATGCGGCCATGAAATCGGGACCTATGCCTTTATCGGTGCCGGCGCCGTTGTCACCCGCGATGTACCGGCCTATGCGCTGGTGGTGGGCAACCCCGCCCGGCAGCGCGGCTGGGTCAGTGCCCGGGGCCATAAACTGCAGTTCGATGGCACCGGGTACGCGGTGTGCCCGGAAAGCGGCGAAACGTACCGGCTGCACGAAGGCCGGGTAAGCCCGGCAGGGACGTAAGTCCGCCGGTTGTTTACCGCGGTTCCAGCAGGAAATAGCGGTCGGGGATCGTGGTAAAGGAATAATTGTAGTTGCCGCTCAGGACCGTTTTCCAGAACTTTCCGGACATCCGTTCCGGTACGCGCACATTCCGGTGCTCCATCCCGTCGGCTTCGTTGCCCGAGCGCTCCGTAGCCACGGTCTTTCCGTCGGGGCCTACCAGGCTGAGGCCGTTGGCCTTCACTTTAAAGCTGATTTCGCTGATGCCTTCCGGGAAAAAGATATAGGAAGGATAATAGGCCGGATCGTAGGTGTACTTCGATACCGGGTCTCCCAGGTTTTTATAGAAAGAGATGATGCCGCGGGGCGAACCGTCAAAGAAGACAATGCCTTCATCGATCCGTACCTCCATCTGGTAAATGGTCTGGGGCGTGGCTGTAAGGAAAAGGGTCGTTTCACCGGCCGGCACCCGGATATCCAGTTCGCCTTCTTTCCCTTTTGTGGTGGCCAGCAGCGGGGTGGTGTAAGCCTTATCGATCCCGCTGATGGTGACTTTGGGCGCCGCGGCATTTCCCGAAAGCCGGTAGCGGAGCCGCACCCTCGTCGCTTTTTCGGAGGAGAGGGAAAAAGACCCGCGGGCGGTAGCGTTGCCGCCGATGACAAATTCTTTTTTCGGCTTATAGTCCTTGCCTACCTCCCCGAGCACCGTTTTTAGATCGGTGGTGCCGGAACGGACGGGGTTGCGGTACAGGGCAGGCAGCCGGGCAAAATCTTTTTCCGCTTCCTCTTCGGTAACCCGGGTGGGAAGCGTGCTCCAGGCGGCCGCAGCCGGTTTGGTTTCCGGGGCCCAGGCCTGGTACAAGGGCCGGTACTGGTCGTAATCCGGCTCCTTTTTATTGACATTTAAGAACCGGAAGCTCACCAGGCTCATGATCCGGTAGCTGTGCACGATCTTTTGCTCGTACATCTGGCGGGCATACCGGGCAACAGGCACCAGCCGGTCTTTCAGCGGCGTTCCGTCGGCCCGGCGCGAGTCATAAACGAGGTGGGCGAACACAAGGTATTGTTTCAGTTCGCTGAGCCGGCGTTCCACCTTCCGGTCGTTCGCAGCGGCCTCCGCCCGTTCCAGGAGCCGCACGGCGTTGGCCATATGCCGGCTGCTGAAAGCCGGTTCGTTATAAAAGAGGGAAAACAGGCTGCCGACCGATTCGGACGCTTTTTTATACAGGTCGCGGGTGAGCTGCGCCAGGTTCTTCTCCCAGTCGCTGTCTCCGTCGGCGAGGTACCGGCCGATGACCCACAGGGGAATGCCCGTGGAAAATTTGCTGTACGAAGTTTCATAGGTGGTGCCTTCCGATCCCATGCGGATGCTGGACAGCAGCCGCAGCATATTTTCCTGCAGGCTCATTCCGCCGGGCAGGTCGTAGTGGGCATCGGTATACTTGAGGTAATCGTAAATCCCGAACCGCTGGGCCTTTTCCGCCCACAGCCGGATAAAGGAGGGCCCGTAAGCCACTTTCTGGAACTGGTACGGCACCAGGGAAACGAATACGCGCGGATGGAGCGGAAAGCTCGGCGGCTCGGCATGCGTGCTGTAGGCATAGAGGTTGACGCCGATATTGGGGTTGTCGGGAAACAGGCGGTCCAGCTTGCGTCCCGCCTCGTTGGCGGCGCCGTACACCTGGTCGCTGATGGAAGTTGCATCGCCCGGTTCTTCCTCCGCAAACCCGCCGCCATCGGAAGGTTCCATGGATACAAAATCGCTGAAGTTGCGCGGCGGAGGGGTATAGCCCGGCTTGGTAAAGCGTTTGAGGGACCAGTTGATATAATATTCGAGTGCTTCCGGGTTCCGGTAATTGAGCTTGATGGTGATGTCTTTGCGGACATCTTTCATCGGGGTGGCCAGCCATTCGGGATGCTTTTTCAGCTGTTCCTTGTTTTCGAGGATAAAGGTCTCCCCGCGGTGGCCGGCCAGGGCATGCGCCGAGCCGAACCCGTTCCGGAGTTTCCAGAGGTTCCAGTCCTTCTCCACGCTTTTGTCGGGGTCGGCATTGGCGGTACCGAAGCCGCCGGTTCCGAAAAAGTTGCGTACCGGTACAAAAGGATGCTCCACGACATCGGTGCCGGACCCGAACGGGTTGCGCACTTCCGGGATCTCGGTATAGAGGTCATCGGGCAGGTAGAACCGGTACCCGAGCCGGCGCAGGTGCCGGTACAGGCCGAAGACCAGGCCCTGCTCGGAGCCCGAAGTGATGGTGAGGAGGCTCGAACCGTTGCTTTTTAACCGGTAGCCTTCCCTTGTTTTGAACCCGGATTGCTGCTCCTGCTGCAATACAAACCCTGCGGTCACGGCTCCGGGCTCCGGGGCGATCTTCCAGTTCAGGTCTGTGCCCTCTTCGAGCAGGCGGACCACATCGGCACGCACTTCGCCCGGAAAGCCGGACGGAAAGTAAATGGACAGGGATCGTTTCTGGGCAGCGGCGGCACTGCTGATTCCGGTTATAAGGACCAGCAGCAAATAAAAGCGGCTCCAGACCCGCAGGGGCGAATTCAAGCGCAGGGATGACATCATACGTACCATTAGATGAAAAAAACGTTTATTCTTTAATTCCTGTTTCCTAATTATTTTATAAATCCCGGCTGATGACAGCCGGCTGCAAACGCAGAACGACCACCATAAACCCACTTTCATGAGCAAAACGGTACTGGTTACCGGCGCCGACGGTTTTATCGGCAGCCACCTGGTAGAGCAACTGATTGAAGCCGGCTTTAAAGTAAAGGCTTTTTGTTACTACAATTCCTTCAATACCTGGGGATGGCTGGATACCCTGCCGGCGGCCCTGCTCCGCGACGTAGAAGTGTTCACCGGGGACATCCGCGACCCGAACGGGGTGCGCACCGCCATGAAAGGCTGCGACCGCGTGTTTCACCTGGCTGCCCTGATCGCCATCCCCTTCAGCTACCATTCGCCCGACAATTACGTGGATACGAACATCAAGGGCACGCTCAACATCCTGCAGGCGGCCCGCGACTTCGAACTGGAAAAGATCCTGGTAACGTCCACTTCGGAAGTGTACGGAACAGCGCTGTATGTGCCCATCGACGAAAAACACCCCCGCCAGGGACAGTCGCCCTATTCCGCTACCAAGATCGGTGCCGATTCCATTGCGGAGTCCTTTTACCGCAGCTTCAACCTGCCGGTAACGATCGTGCGCCCCTTCAATACCTACGGACCCCGGCAGTCGGCCCGGGCCGTGATCCCGACCATCATCACCCAGCTGCTCAGCGGCAAGACCGAAATCCGGCTCGGAGCCCTGCATCCCACGCGCGACCTTTTGTTTGTCAAAGACACTGTGCGGGGCTTCCTGTCCATCGCCGATTCGGACAAGGTAGCCGGTGAGGAAATCAACATCGCCACCCAGCAGGAGATCTCCGTGGCCGACCTCGCGCAGAAACTCATCGACCGCATCCACCCGGCGGCCCGCATCGTGGCGGAAGAACAGCGGCTGCGCCCGGAAAAAAGCGAGGTGGAGCGGCTGCTCGGCAGCAATGAAAAGCTCCGGGCACTGACCGGCTGGTCACCCTCCTGGACGCTGGATGAAGGACTGGAGCAGACCATCAGCTGGTTCTCCGACCGGAACAACCTGAGCAAGTATAAAGCTGATATTTACAACATATGATACCGCTATCCGTCCCGAATTTATCGGGCAACGAATGGAAATACGTTAAGGAATGCCTCGATACCAACTGGGTATCCTCCGTAGGCAGCTATGTGACCCGCTTCGAGCAGCAGGTGGCGGAATTCTGCGGCGTGCGCCATGCCATCGCCACCTCCAACGGAACGGCCGCCCTGCACATCAGCCTGCTGCTGGCCGGCGTGCAGCCGGGCGACCTGGTGGTGCTGCCCAACATTACGTTCGTGGCCCCGGCCAATGCCATCAAGTATGCAGGGGCCGACCCAATACTGGTGGATGTGGACGCCGCCACCTGGCAGATGGACCTCCACCTGCTGGAACACTTCCTGGACACCGAAACAGAGCAGCGCGGGGATCAGTGCTTTCACCGGGCTTCCGGGAGAAGGATCGCCGCCCTGCTGCCCGTGCATGTGCTGGGAAACATGTGTGCGATGGACCGGCTGCTGGCGCTGGCGGCCCGGTTTGCCCTCCCTGTGGTGGAAGATTCCACCGAAGCCCTGGGCTCTTATTACAAAGAAAAGCATGCCGGCTCCTTCGGTATGTTCGGCACCCTGAGCTTCAATGGCAATAAAATTATCACTACCGGCGGCGGCGGCATGATCCTGACCAGCGAGGAAGGCCTGGCCAAAAGGGCCAAGCACCTGACCACGCAGGCAAAGTCCGAGCCCCAGGAATATTTCCATGATGAAGTGGGTTACAACTACCGGCTGGTCAATATCCTGGCAGCCATGGGGGTGGCGCAGATGGAGCAGCTGCCCGGCTTCCTCGAACGGAAAAAAGAGATCGCCGCGCGGTACGCCGCGCTTTTCAGCGGGATCGGCGGTGTGGACCTGCAGGCGCCCGGCAGCGACGTGCAGCCGAACAACTGGCTCTTTACCATCCGGGCCGACCGCCAGCCGGAACTGCGGCAGTACCTGCTGGAGCATAAGGTGGAAGTGCGGCCCTTCTGGGTACCAATGAACCGCCTGCCGGCCTTCGCGGAGGCGCTGTATGTGACCGATGCGGATGTGGCCGGGAGCGTGTACGGGCAGTGCCTCAGCCTGCCCTGTTCCACCGGACTGACGGATGCGGAGCTGGAAACGGTCATCGGCCTGATCCAAAAATTCTACCATGGATAAATCCCTGGTACTGGTCGGCGGCGGCGGGCATTGCCGGTCGTGCATCGATGTCATTGAATCTTCCGGAACCTGGCGGATCAGGGGCATCCTCGACAGGGACCTTCCGCCCGGATCGGATGTGCTGGGGTACCCGGTGCTCGGATCCGATGAGGCCATCGCCGGACTGGCGGATGAAAATCATTTCCTGATTACGGTTGGACAGGTGAAGCAGGCCCGCGCCCGGGTACAGCTGTTTGAATCGGTCGTACGCGCGGGCGGAATCCCGGCGCTGGTGCTGGCCGCTTCGGCCCGGCTCGCCAAAGGGGCGGCTGCCGGCAACGGGACCATTATCATGCACGGAGCCTTGCTGAACGCCGGTGCGCAGGTAGGCGCCAATTGCATCCTCAATACTTTTTCGCTGATCGAGCACGATTGCCGGATCGGCGACCATACACATATTTCCACCGGGGCCATCGTCAACGGCGGCTGCTCGGTGGGCAGCCGGGTGTTCATCGGCAGCGGGGCCGTACTGGCCCACGGGGTCAGTATAACCGATGACACGGTCATCGGTGCCGGCAGCGTGGTGATCCGGTCGGTCAGCGAACCCGGTGTATACGCCGGAAACCCGGCACGAAAAATTTCCTGATATGAAAACGATGATTATCGCGGAAGCGGGCGTCAACCACAACGGCAGCATGGAAACCGCCCGGCAGCTCATTGATGCGGCTGCGGAGGCCGGCGTGGACATTGTAAAGTTCCAGACCTTCAATGCCCGGAAACTGGTGAGCCGGAACGCCGAAAAGGCCGACTACCAGAAACAAACCACCGATGCCGGGGAAAGCCAGCTGCAGATGCTGCAGAAGCTGGAACTGTCGCACGAAGACCACCTGGAACTCATTGCCTATTGCCAGCGCCGCTCGATCGCCTTCCTGTCCACACCTTTCGACCTCGATAGCATTGACCTGCTGAAGGAACTAGGGGTGCGGACCGGCAAGATCCCTTCCGGTGAAGTCACGAACTTACCTTACCTGGTAAAAATGGCGGCCACTTTTGAAGAGCTGATCCTTTCCACCGGCATGTCGGACCTGCAGGAGGTGGAGGAGGCGATCGGCGTGATCACCGCCACCGGGTTCCCGAAGGAAAAGCTGACCGTGCTGCATTGCACCACCGAATACCCCACGCCCTTTGCCGACGTAAACCTGCGCGCCATGCAGCGGATGGGAGCGGACCTTGGCCTGAAAACGGGCTATTCGGATCATACCCTCGGTATTGAAGTGCCCATTGCGGCGGTAGCGATGGGCGCCTGCCTTATTGAGAAGCATTTTACCCTCAGCCGGGAAATGGAAGGTCCCGATCATAAGGCTTCGCTGGAACCGCAGGAGCTGACGGCCATGGTGCGCGCCATCCGGAATATTGAAGCCGCGCTGGGCGATGGAACTAAAGTGCCCTCGCCAGCGGAACTGAAAAATAAGGGCATCGCCCGGAAAAGCATTGTGGCGGCCCAGGCCATCCGCAAAGGGGAATTGTTTACGGAAGCCAACCTTACGGTGAAGCGTCCCGGTACCGGCATCAGTC
>DATAGL010000437.1:0-5477 GCA_036263755.1 Chitinophagaceae bacterium
CAGATACTTTAATAAAGCTAAAAAAAACAGTCCATCTATCCTCCAATGGAGCTGATAATTTAAGCAGGCAATGACAGATGCGGGTTGAATGCAGGCAAGCAGAAGCCCGACAGTCTTGCAAGAATCCTTTCCATGCCCGGAGAGGATACATAAGGGCAGTCTTGGCCGCCCTGGTCATTTTTTTCAGGGAGGTCCCTAAAGCAAGCTGTGCCTAAGGATATATACGGCAGAGGCCGGAAGTAACCTTATCCCTGTTTCCATAAAAACGCGTTTTGGGCACAGTTAAATGTAATGCAACAGGTGGTGTCCGGAAGAAGGATGTATTTCACCGTTGGTTTATTTCCTTGCCCGCACCCATACCGTCCCGGCTTCGCCTCCGTGCAGGCAATGCACCCGCAGCCGCAGCGAACCGATCTCCAGGGTCCATTCATAATAGGCACCGAAAAAACGTACGGAAACGGCCCTGGCTTCCGTGCCTTCCCCGGGCCGGCAAAACTCCAGGGTATCGGGACGCAGGAAACGGGTTCCGGTCGCGATGAGACCGGGAATGAGGGCCGCTTTTTCCGGATTGATGGATGTATAATCACCCAGAAGGCCGGCCACGTATGCATCGGCCGGTTGCCGGTACACCGCTTCAGGTGGCCCTTCCTGCACCAGCTTACCCTCACGGATCACCAGTACGTGGTGCGCCCACGAAAGGATATCGGCCGGGTCGTGCGCCACCAACAGGCAGCTAAGGCCCAGCTCCGCCTGCAGGTCATTCACTACGGCTTTCAACAGGTCTTTATGAATCTTATCGAGGTTGGACCAGGGCTCATCCAGCAGCAGCAACCGCGGCGCGGTAATAAGTAACCGGGCCAGCGCAATGCGCTGCTTTTCGCCACCGGAGAGCTGGCTGGATTTCCGCTGGAGCAGGTGATCGATGCGGCAGAGGCGAAAAAGGCGGTCGGCCTCGGGCTCTTCGAGCCGGTTTTCGTAGCGCAGGACTTCCTCCATCCGGAAATGCGGGGGCAGCTCAAAATACTGCGACAGGTAGGCAATACCCGGATGCCCGGGCATGAGCTTTTCTTCGGGTCCGCGCACGCGTCGCCCTTCAAAATGCACCGATCCGCCCTCCGGCTGGATCAGGCCGGCAATCATCCGGAGCAGGGTGCTTTTTCCGGACCCGGTGGCTCCGGCAATGCCCATGTTTTGCCCTTGTTCCTGCTGAAAGGAAATGTTGTTTACCACGGGGCGTCCGCCCGCGTGTCTCAATAACTGCGCTACCTGCAAAAAGGACATACTTTATTATCTCACCCCGTATTTTGTAAAAGCGCAAAGGTAGGCAGGAACCGCGGAGGGAGCTGCACTGCAGCGAATACCTCGCCGGTGGCGGAAGGGATCCGGCCCCGGACGGCTGCCCACTGGATCGCTCCGCTCATCGAAACGTCATCCACCATTGCTCCTCAGGGCAACTGGTATTGCTGGAAGAAAGCCCACAACAGGTCGTTGGAGCTTATAGCCGTGGAGGGCGCATCGCCTATGGAGCTGCCTTTCGAACCGCCGGCCCAGGCATGGCCCCCGTCCTTGGTCAGATAGTACTGCACTTCGGCATTACCGGAGCAGCCGCTCCATTTCTTATGCGTGTATCCGCTGGTCTCCTTGGTCTCCACAGCAATTGTGGGGCAGCCGTTGATGCGGAGGAATACATGCAGCGCCGAATCCACCGGCGGGTTGTAATGCTTTGATGGTCCGCTGCCCACACCGCCTTCAAACGGCACATGACGGTCAACGGCGGAGTGGAGGTGCAGCACCGGGACAGAACGGCCGGGCTGACAGGACTGCTGCACCACCAGCGTGGCTGCGCTGGGCGCAATGGCGGCCATTTTATGCGACAGCTGGCAGGCGAGCCGGTAGGCCATCATCCCGCCATTGGAATGCCCGGTGGCATAAACCCTTTTAGGATTGATCTTGTATCCGGCCACCAGCTGGTCAATGAGCCGGGAAATGAACTGGACATCATCGATGTTTTTTTCCGCTGCATCATCGCAGCAGCCACCGGCATTCCAGGTGCGCAGGCCCAGCAGTCCGGAACTACGGACACCTTCCGGGTAGACCACGATAAAACCGGAGGCATTGGCTTTTTCAGAAAGGCCAGATGTGGTTTCAAACTGCCGGGCACTGCCGCCCCCGCCATGCAGGGCAAGGACGAGGGAAAAGCCCGAGCCTTCCGGGTAGTTCGGGGGCAGGTTTACCGTATAGGTCCGCTCCCTTCCCTCTACTATCATGGATCCGGAAAAATGCAGTTCAGTATCCGGAAGTTTTTTCTTCCGGCAGGAAACGGCCAGAACCAGCAGGAAGGCCAGGCCTGAAAGGAGACAGCGGTTCATCATCAGGAGCTTTTGGATTGGAGGCAAAAAAAAGGAAATCGTTTAACGATTCAAAGCCACAACCCAAAATTTTGGGGCCGCAGTGAGGCCTCATTGCGCATATGCACGGGTGTTAGTCTGCCTATTATCAATAGCGTTTGCTAGCAAGCTACCATTTATGCACTTCGCACCATATAGCCAGTGGCTGGCATGGGCCATACGCATGGAATAAAAAAGCGGTTTATATTTTCTTGCCGGGTTGCGTCTAACGTTAATGCTCCAGCAGGAAATGGTCAAATACGGCTACCCTGCCGGAATCGCCGCGGGCCACCAGCCCGATTCTTAGGGCCCTGTCCCAGGGAGGCAGGTAGCTTCCGTCGTAAGGCGACGCGAGTACCGGACGGAGGGTACCTTTTTGGAACCCGACAGCAAACTGGATATCCTTGCCGTTCCGTACCTGGAGCTGCAGCCAGGGTTTTTTTCCGGCATCCACCAGTAACACCTGGAGCACCGAATCCTTTCCTTCCCGGGTGCGTACCACTTTCAGTGTATCGCCCTGCAGGTAAGCCGTAACGAGGTTGCTCTCATCACCCACCAGCGCGATCCCGGGAAATGCCGTTGATTTTTTCCGGTGCAGGCGCACGGTTGCGGTATAATCTCCTGCCAGCGTTTTGTGTCCGAGAAAGGTACCCGACGGATGTGCACCGGCTGTCAGGCGCAGTTCACCGCCGCGTAATGCATAGGCCGGCCGCTGGAATACGCTCCACTGCCACTGATGCCCGAGAGACCGTCCCTTAAAACTTTCCGAAATATCCACCAGCGGCTCCGATGGCTGGGTTTGAACCGAATCCAGGAACCGGATCCAGCCATCCGGCGTAAAGGTGAATTCCTGCAGCAGTCCCTGCCGGCCGGTATATACACTCGTCTGCTTGTCGTAAGCATGGTACAGGAAATAATGGCGTCCGTCCTTTTCCATCGGTGTTCCGTGACCGGGACAGGTCCATTGGTCCGTATTGGTGATGATGGGATTGCCGCTGTATTTTTCCCAGGGACCCAGCAGGTTTTTGGCCCGGGCCACGCCGGTTCCGTAGGTGCAGGCCCTGCCGCAGCAACCCGCCGCCGCGTAAATCGCATAATAATAGCCGCCCCGGCGGATCATGGAAACTCCCTCCACCAGGTTGGCTTCCCAGGGCTTATCGTTGCGGAACAATTCTTTCTTCTCCCCGATGAGGGCTGTCCGCTCTTCGTTCATTTCGGATATCCAGATGGGTGTTGCCTGTCCGATGCTGTTCAGGTCCTCTTTCCAGATAAGGAAAAGCTTGCCGTTATCATCCCGCATCGGGAAGGCATCAATCGAACCGGCCGGCTCGCACATCAGCGGGCCGTGGTCGCGGTACGGGCCTTCCGGCCGGTCGGAGGAAGCTACCGCAATACATAAATTGCCCCCCTTTTTGTGTGCAGAATAATATACATAATACCGGCCCTTTTCATAAGTGATTTCCGGGGCCCAGAAATAATAATCCGCCCAGTCGGGCAGTTTTGGAAAAACAGAACCAACGGTGGTCCAGCGCAGTCCGTCCCTGGACCGAAGCAGCGGGTATGCCGGTCCCCAATTGGAGGTGGTAGCCGATGCCCAGTAGGTATCGCCCACCTGCACTACGGAAGGATCGGGATAATCGCCCCGGAGGACCAGTTGCTGGGCCGGGCAAAGTATTGGGGTAAGCAGCAGGAGGAGCAGCAGGAGTCTATTCATAGTAGAATGGGTTAAAGGTGAAGTTCCCGGGCTGTATCCTACGGTCCCCGAAAGACGGGGAGACGGGAGCCCTTTCCGGTAAACGAATTTACTGTTTAACATTTTACTCACCCGATGGAACCGGAAGCCGGTTTCCCAGCGGTACCGGTGTTCCGAAATTCGGGGTGCCATCTCCGTTCCAGGTGATCCGTTGCATCCGCGGACTGCGGGCATCGCCGCAACCCAGGCCCGGCGAAGGGTTGGCATGGTAGAGGATCCAGTCTTCCTTTCCATCCGGTGATTTGAAAAAACTATTGTGCCCCGGGCCATAGGCCTGCCCGGCTGCATTCGTGGTAAACACCGGGTTGGCAGATTTTTCCCAGTCGGTTGCGTTCATCGGGTCCCCTCCCTCTTTCAGCCGCAGCCACCCGAGCGCGTACTGGTCGGTCCAGCAACCGCTGGCCGAATACACGATGAACAACCTTCCCGAGGGACTGATCAATACCTGGGGACCTTCATTCACCGCAGGCGGCGCACCGGCCGACTCCCAGGCATAATCGGGAGCCGACAGCTGCACGCGGGCGCTTTCGAGGGTCCAGGGATTGGACATGCGGGCAATATAAATGCGCTGGGTGCGATCAGCAGCCGTGGCATGACCGCTCCACAGGAAATAGCGGGAAGCACCCTGGGTAAAGGCCGTTCCGTCTATGGCAAAAAAATCAGCGGCCGGATCCCGGATCTGTCCCTTGTGTACCCAGTTGTTGCTTAAGGGATCAGCACTGCTGTTTTCCAGCACAAAGAGCCGTTGGGTGCTATGGTCGGGGGTGGCCCCGGCGGTGTAGTAGAGGTACCATTTCCCATCCAGGTAATGCAGTTCCGGAGCCCATACGTTGTGAACATTGGGCCCTGTGGCCGGCGCGTTCCATACCGGAACCGGTGTAACCGTCCGTAACAGGGAAACTTCGCGTGTCTTCCATAATGAGATGCGGTTCCCAAGCGTGTGCGTATAATAATAAAAGGAATCTTTGCGGAGAATCCAGGGATCGGGACCGGAGGAAAGCAGCGGGTTCGTGAACGTTTGCTCCACCGGCTGCGGTACCGGCTCGGTGCCGCTGTTCCCTTTCTTGCCGCAGGAGGTAGTCTGCAGCACCAGTAATAACGAAAGCAGGCGGATCATCAGGGTCATCAGCATAGCATTGAATATAACCAAAAAAGGGTAAGCCAGGTGCGGGTAAGTGCACCTGGCTTACCTTATTACCGGATCACCAGTTCGGGTTCTGCACCAGGTTGGGGTTGATGTCGATTTCCGCCTGGGGAATCGGCATATACTTATTCCGGCCCAGCTGGAAATTGACGAATTCCGGGTCCCTGGCTTTCAGCAGGGCCAGTTTGGCCGC
>DATAGL010000438.1:0-1673 GCA_036263755.1 Chitinophagaceae bacterium
CCGCAAAAAATATGAAGGATTCAGAATCCCCCGGGTATGGCTCTACCTGATTGTCCTGCTCCTGCCTGTCTTCCTGATGCTGTTGGGCGCCACGCTCACGGTAGTGATTACCGGAGGAGCAATAAACGGATATGCCTTTGACGGGATCCTGGATTAGCGAATCCGCCCATTGCCTGCCTTATCCGTACCGGGCATGAGCGGTTGGGCTGCAGACATTAACGGGGCACCTTCTGTCGGTCCGTAGGGTATAAGGCGCAGCGGGCTTGCCCGTTTGGTACCGGAAGTACGAAGGCTGACTCCTTCTTTTGCGCGATTGTCTTACATTTAAACCAGCGTGCTGGCTGGCGGCACACCGGTACGGCCAGGCCCGAGGCACGCAACCTGAAAATATTATGCTGACCCGTTTCATTATCCTTTTGCTGCCGTTGCTTTTCTGTTCCTCCCTGCGGTCCCAGGTGCTCGTGTTCAAAGACGTACAGGTTGTGGATGTAGAAAGTGGAACGATAAAACCCGGGCAGACCGTGATGGTTCAAGGAGGGATCATCACGGCTGTCGGCAGCAAAGTAAAATGGCCGGCTCATGCCATCATCATCCCCGGTACCGGCAAATACCTGATTCCCGGACTCTGGGACATGCATGCCCATGTGGCGGAACCCAAAAGGGCCTATCAATGGTCATTGCTCCTGGCATATGGCGTAACCGGTGTCCGGGACATGGGCGGGTTGGGCCTGGAGGAATTGAACCAGAGCAAGCAGCGCATCCGTGAGGGTGTATTGGGGCCCCGGATTTATGGTGCCGGAAAGGTGCTGGATGGCAAGCCGGCCGTGGCACCGGAGCAGGGCGTGGAAATCAACAGCGCGGAGGAGGCCACCCTATGGGTGGATCAAATGGCGGAAGGAGGGGCGGACTTTATCAAGTCGTACGAAATGCTCCGCCCGGAAAATTTTCAGGCGTTGGTCCGGGCCGCCCGAAAAAGGGGCCTGAAGGTTGCAGGGCATGTTCCGCTGACCATGACCGTTGCGGAAGCCGCCGGGAGCCTGCACAGCATGGAACACCTGCGTGGATTTGATTACGCCTGTTCACCGCTGGAAGACAGTATCGTCCGCCTTCAGCGACATGCCATCGACACCACACGCCTGGACGGCAGAAGCATCCGGGCCAAGCTGCACGGCAGCCGGTTTTCCAGAGCCCACGAAACCTATGATACCAACCGGGCCACTGCTCTGGCGCAGGTACTTTCCAGCCGCCAGGTATTTCAGGCGCCCACCTTGATCATTGGGATGAATACCCTGGTGAATACCCGTTTTGATACGACTGCAGGATATAAAAAGGCTATACAGTATATGCCGGATTCGGTGGTGCAGCAATGGCAGGGCCTCTTCCAACCCAGAGCCGCCACCGAGCAGGAACGAAACATTTTTTCCTTCCGGAACCGGATGGTCCGGCTCCTGAAAGCGCATAAGGTTCCGATTATGGCCGGCACCGATGTGATCCTCCCTTTCCTCGTGCCCGGCTATTCGCTGCACCAGGAGCTGGAAATGCTGGTGAAAGCCGGGCTCACCCCGGCAGAGGCCCTGCAGGCTGCAACGCTTACCGCTGCCCGCTGCCTCGGCTTGCAGGACAAGGCAGGCGCCATTAAGGTTGGCTACTGGGCAGATCTGGTTTTACTGGAG
>DATAGL010000439.1:0-4985 GCA_036263755.1 Chitinophagaceae bacterium
GTCGGCATGGCCTACGAATACCTTTTCGCCCGTGGAGCTGTAGGTGACGGCCTTCTGCCGCAGGAGCTCATAATCCGAAACCGCGAGGCCGTACTTGCTCTGGATGGAGCGCTCGCCGGCGTTGTACGGGGGTACAAAGCCGTTGGTCACGATGGTCTCGAAGGTCTTGCCCCCGTCCATGCTCCGCTCCAGCTTGTAGGTGTTCTTCTGGTTTTCCTTTTTCAGGCGCATCGGGAAGATGGTGGTGGGATCTTCATTGACCTTCTGAAAAGTAAACCGGTAGGTGAGGTCGTCGCCGGGCGTGGTCACATCGTTGTCGACGTGGATCTCGTAGCGAACGTCTTCCCCGAACTTGTAAAAGTTCGGCGCCCCCTGCGGAAGCTGCATGGGGATGTAGTTGGCAATGATAATAACGGAATTGGCCACGGTCGGATTCCGGAAAGCGTAAACGTCCGTGTTGTCCGCTTCCGGGTCATAAGCGATCATCGGCGCTTCGCGGTGGCTGGAGGACATGAGCGTACCGGCGGTCAGGACAGTGCAAACGATCCCGGCAGGCCATAGCAGCCTGCTCCAGGTAGAACTTCGTTTCATGAGTGAAGTTTGAGGGTTAAAAAATAAAAAACGGGTGATCGACCGGTTAATCGGAAGGACAAAGAATCGGGCAGTTTGATAGAGCGGGATTGGAATTCAGGGGGTCGGCCGGCGGGGATCAAAGGACAGGATATCTCTACGTACGTAAGGCCTGGAAAAAAAGATTGGAGGAGGGGAAAGATTTTTGGAGCGGGAATTCGGTATTGGGAATTGGGAATTAGGAGTTGATCAGTTGAATAGTTGATCCGTTGATCGTGAGGCCATTGACCTAAAAAGGGAAAGGCCGCTGAAATCCAGAAGCCTTTCCCTTTTCAACTGATCAACTCCTAATTCCCAACTCCCAATTCCCAATACCTAATTGCCCACAATCCTAAACTCCACCCGCCGGTTCAGCTGGCGGTTTTCATCGGTGTCGTTGGGCACTACGGGTACGGTTTCGCCATAGCCTTTGGAGGAGATGCGTGCCGGGGCGATGCCTTTGGAAAGGATATATTCCATGACCGAGCGGGCCCGGTTGTCGCTGAGGCGGAAGTTGTAGTCGTCGGCGCCGCGGCTGTCGGTATGGGCACTCATTTCAATGACGATGGCGGGATTGTCGTTCAGCAGCTTCACTACGCGGTCCAGCTCCACAAACGACTCAGGCCGGAGGTCCCATTTGTCGAAATCAAAGAATACGTTATTGAGCCGCACCACCTGTCCGATCTCGATGGGTACGAGGTACAGGTCTTTATGGATCTCCTTGTAGCCGGCCTTCACCAGCGAATCGAGGTTGAGGTTTTCGGAAATGGCGAAGAACTTGTCGGCCGAAGCGCGGATGCTGTAGTTGTTGTCGTAGGGCAGCACCATCTTGAAGGAGCCGTCCTCGGGGCTGGACAGCCCGTTGCCGGCCACGGCACCGCCGGGCAGGGTCTCATACACGAGGGAGGCGCTCAGGGGCCGCCCCGTTTTTTTGTTGTACACGTTGCCGCTCACCAGCACCACGGGGTCCGGCTTTTCGCGCTCCAGCAGCTGCACCCGCACGATGTCGCTCTCGCCCATCGAGTTCACGTTGGAGCTCATATAGGCGTATTCCCCGCCGGCATCCAGCGTAAAGAAGGCATCCCATTCGGGCGTGTTGATCGGCTCGCCCAGGTTCACCGGGTCGCTCCATTTCTGCCAGGTGCTGTCCAGCCGCTTGGCCATCCAGATATCATTGTCGCCGAGCCCGCCGGGACGGTTCGAGCTGAAATACAGGGTAACGCCGTCGGCGGCCAGGTAGGGCGTCATCTCGTCGTACTTCGGCAGGTTGATCTTTTTGCCCAGGCTTTTGGGCTCGGTCCAGGTGCCGTCGGGCTCGAGGAAGCAAACGAAGATATCGTTCTCGTAGCCTCCCTTCACCGGGGTCATATAGAGGAGCAGGGTTTGCCCGTCGTGGGCCATGGTAGCGCCGTAGGTGCGCCCCCGGTCGTATTTGAGGTAGTTCTTGATGTACAGCATCTCCGGCCGGCTCCAGTTTCCGTTCTTCAGCCGCCGGCTCATGCTGACGCCGTTGCCCGCATAATCCCCCTCCACATAGGCGTTGCGGATAAGAATGCGGTTGTTGTCGGGTGAAATCCAGAACACGGCATTGTAGTGCGTGGTGTTGAGCGGGTAATCGAGGTGCATCGCCTCTCCCCATTTACCGCTGCTGTCGCGCTCCGCGTACCAGATATCCTGCGAGTTGCGGATGGAGTTGTATTTCGTGTTGTAGGGGTGATTCTCGCAGATAAAGAAAAGCAGGTTGCCGTCGGCCGAAATGGTGGGCCGCAGCTCGGGCAGCGCGGAGTTGATGTTGCGCCCGATGTTCTCCACCTTGATCTTGGTATCGGCCGTAAGAACGTTATCGCTTTTGAGCTTCCAGGAGCCGGAAGTATCGGCGGGGGCCTGCGCAGCCGCTGTGGCCACGGCCGCCGTGCAGCATAAAACAAAGATTGCTTTTTTCATCAGGTTTGGATTCGGCCTGCAAAATAGGGAACGGATTGGTAAGCTGCAAGTTGGGGATTAGGAATTGGGAGTTTGGAATTCGGTGCTGGAAGCTGATTCGTTGACCAGATGATACGTCTTTCGATCTGTGTTTAATGCTTTGAAAAAAATAAGAGGCCCAAAGGCCTCTTATCAACTTATTCATCGAGTAAACTGATCAATTTACAACACCGAATTCCAAATTCCCAACTCCCAATTCCAAAAATTCAGCCTACTGCACAATCTTAATCAGCGTTCCCCCCGCCACCTTATCGGCCAGGAGCATGCCGTTGAGCAGGGCGTGCTCTTCGTGGCGCCGGTCGGGCACGTTGAAGCTGCGCAGCACCTGCTGGAGCGTGCCCCCGCTGCCCACGGTCTTGATCCGGATGCGCTCGGGCTGCTTGTTCAGCTTCGCCGGGTCGGTCAGGTTGCGGAAGCCCTGCATCACGCCGGTAAAGGCGTTGGCGTAGTTATTAAAATCGGTGCGCGACGATACGCCGATCATGTGGTAAATGCTGCCCCCGTGCTGGATGAAGTAAGAAAGGGTGCGCAGGGCGGCGCCGTTCTGCTGTATCTGGTCGGCCACTACGGCCATGGCCGGAAGCCCGTTGACCGAAGTTTCGCGCGACTCCACCACCTGGAGCTGGAACTGCTGCATGGCGGTTTGGGCCGCCTGCTGCAGGGAAGAGCCCTGGCCCAGCGTCAGGAACAGGAGGGCCTTGCCGTCGTTCGGGGCGATCTGCACCCGTGTCGGGCTGTTCTGGTACGACCAGCCGGAAGGAACCGGGAACTGGAACTTCATGACAGGGTGGTAAAAGACATTGTTCTCGAGAAACCCGCCCTTCGGGTCTTCGCCATAGACTAATCCTTCAATGCGGCGCAGGTAGGTCTCCCGGTTCACTTTTGCATTGGTCAGGTTCAGCTGCTGCTTCCACTGGGCGGCCAGCTGGGCCACGGTTTTGTTGCGTTCGCCGGGGTTGGGGTGCGTGGAGAGGAAGTTGGGCAGCTCGCCTGCGCCGCTGGCCTCCCCCTGCCGCTGCAGTACCGTGAAGAAGTCGGCCATCTCTTTGGCATCGTAACCGAGCTTGGAAGAGTATTCCACGCCCAGGCGGTCGGACTCGCGCTCGTCGTCGCGGCCGAATTTGAGGAACATGAGCCCCAGGCCCTGGGAAGCGGCATCGGCAAACTGCGCCAGCTCGGGCGCTACCACGATGCCGGCGATGAGGCCGAGCTGGCCGAGCAGCTGGTTGCGCTGCTGCACCACCGAATGGCGGGCGGCCACGTGCCCCAGTTCATGTCCGAGTACGCCGATGAATTCCGCTTCATTATTGAAGTGGGCCATGATGCCCCGGGTGAAATAGATGTACCCGCCCGGAACGGCAAAGGCGTTCAGCACCTCGGACTCCACGATGCGGAACTGGTAGTCGAGGTTGGGCCGGTGGGATACGGCTGCCAGGGCTTTCCCGTGCTGGGTGATATAGTCCTGCAGCTGTTTGTCTTCATATAAGCCGAACTGGGCGATGATCTGTGGATCGGCTTCCTTTCCCATGGCAATCTCCTGTTCTTCGGACATCAGCACTACCTGCCGTTTGCCGGAAACCGGGTTGCGGGCACAGGAATCGAGGAGGAACAGGGAGGCGGAAAGGCTGGTAAGGAGCAATAACTTTTTCATGCGTGCACTTTTAGGGTAATCTGATCGCCGGAAGCGGCCCCGGCTCTTCAGCCGGCATAGCTGAAAAGATTATGCCACTGCGCCGCGCCGGCCCGGGCAAAGCTACGGCAGTTTACGTTTGCCGGTGACCGTTACCTTGCCCCGTACAGGGACGATGGAGCGGTTCCATCGAAGCAAAAAGTCCCGGACCCGGCCCGACACAAAAAAGCCGGCGGGGCCGGCTTTTTTGTGTCTGCGTAAACAATGCGTCGTTGTTCAAATAAAGAAGGGAGACAGCTACCTTTTTCACATCCGCCAAAGCACACTCTAGCTGCTCCCTGCACGCCAAGTATATATGGAAGGTTTCACCTGCTTATATGCATAAAAGAAATATGCCAGTTTTGAATAAAGCGGCTGTTGAACATCATACGCCCATCCTTGTGCCGAATACTCTACAGTTTTACTGTAGAAACGGGGAGCGGACAGGAGTGTAGGGTTTGTGGTTTGTGGTTTATAGTTTGGAGTTTAAGGTTTGTGGTTTGTCGTTAGGGATCGTCCGTCTCCTGCCCGGGAACAAGAATCGGCAGGTATTCTATGTTTGGATGCGGTAACTAAACGCGATCCCTCTCCGGGATAGAAACAGTGTCATCGACCGTATATCTGCACAGCGGCTGAAAGAAAGGAAAAAGGGTAGGAACAGATAATGAAGAGTAGGAAAACAGGCAGTCAGAAAAGCTATCGTACATCGTACATCGTAAATCGT
>DATAGL010000440.1:0-2771 GCA_036263755.1 Chitinophagaceae bacterium
AATAACAGTATCGGCGAACCAACTAACAATCACAGTCAAAGATCCACCCCCGCCCGGAGGAACAACTAGCCCGGTTGTATGGAGCGCAACGCTTTCCGCGGATATGGCCAACCGCTTAGAAGAACGGCTCTCCCAAATGCATGCTTCTCAGAATTATGGGGGGAATATTCAATTGGGACCACCCACACCCGATGCCCCATACGGTCGTATTGTCATCGGTAATGGTGAGAATGGAAGCGAGGATTTCGTAGATACCGAACTGTTGAACTTTTTGGACACACAACGTATCCAGCCCCTGACCCAAATTGATACAAGCTGGCTTGCTGTGGCCCATGTGGATGAAATCCTCTCTTTTGTGCCGCGCCGCCGGGGTCCCAGTACGCATGCTATTTGGCTCAATTCTCCCAAGCTGGCTTTGGACATAATAGAAGCAACCCATAACCGCTATCTGAGTGGCCTGTCCAGCGCAGAGAGGCAAGGATACCAGGAGCGACCATCCCCTGTCCTGGCACGAGATCTTTCAAGAGGCACCAGTCCTGTTACCGCATTGTTTCGTGGAAAATACTGGAAGCATGTTCATGCGACCAATAGTACCGATGTACAAGAGCCCGCCCGGTTTTACATAGCCTTGGCGCAACGTTATAACAACGGCCCCTATAATATCCACCATACACCCTGGCAACCTGGACCTGGAAGCGACCGCTATTATCCAGCAAAAATGACGATCAGGGAATTGCGCTATTTAGAATCCATTCACCGTCTCCCCGACCCCGATGCCCCAAGGCCTCAAGCAGGAACAACGCCGCCACAAACCTTGTCTACCAACGAGTATATTGAGCGTATTAAGCTTGCCCCTTTGCGCGAGCAGCTGGAAGATATCTACCCAAACCTAGGCGTAGTGCTGGTTCCTACCATTTACGATATTACTCCTCATGAAAATAATGTGACAGGAGCATATACACCAAACGCTGTTAACCTCATCATCGCAGATAACCATCTACTTATACCCAAGCCCTTCGGACCACGCGTTAAACCCGTTGATGCCGTGGCCATCCTCACGGAAGCTTTAGCAAACAACAGCCAGCAGCACTTGTTGAGTAGATTAAATGAACGCTGGCTGCGTAACCCGAGAAATCATTTTCTTGGCGTTAAGCAATGGTTTCGAAGGATGGACTTATCCCTTTTTGGCTCCGCAAGTGATTTAGCATTGATTGCCGCAGAATATAAGGATGGCTTTCCGGGTATGTCCGAAACGGATCGCCGACAATTGATTTTGCGACATAACCGGAATCACTTCCGGAATGAAGACCTGAGAACGGGATGGCACGAACTCATAATCCCTGAAGACACGGTCGATCTGTTTGAAGTAGCAATTGCCTTGGCAGCCCGATGGCTGGGTGTGGAATGGCGATTTGTGGATTCATGGAGTTATCACATCACCTCTGGCGAAATCCATTGCGGAACTAACGCTTTACGTATGCCCACATTTTCTGGGGTTCCACCTTGGTGGGATTTCTATTTCCGGGCACCCTGATCCAACAAGTAGAATTCAACGGGCATAATACCCATCTAGCAGATGCGCATGGGCTTGGCAAAGCGTTGTTAATGCCTAAGGTAAGCAAGAAATGGAAGACTAAATAAAACCCGCCCAAAACAGATCATTAGACTACCAGTTGTAAAAATTAATTGTAGGTAGTAATAAAAAAAACACTCAACAAGGAATATCGGCTCTTTTACCTGAAGATTATAAAGTAAATTGGTTTATTACAAGTGGAGCAGCTCTAGGCACCCAAACTAAGATTGAATCAGAAATGGAACTGTGCCTGCACCTTTTACCCATTACGAAGAAGTACCCCATGGGGCGTAACCAGTTCATAGACAGAGGTACCGCGAGCTAAACCATAATAATTTTCATAATTTTAGTATCAGATTTACCCGGGCAATGTTCAGGGGGTCAAATTCGAGACCTGCACATGATGGCTAACCGTAAGTGTTTGAATGATAATAAAATGCGACAAGGGTTCGAATCCCGCCCTCACCGCAAGATGGTCCATCAAAAAAGAACAAAAGCCTGTAAATCTTCCATTTGCAGGCTTTTTCTTTTGCGGCAGGTCGTCAAAAGGTGTAAAAATGCTCAAAAGAAAAGGAGCAAATTCGGGACATATTCACCTGAGTCATTTCGTGTCCCTTTTTTAGGATTAACCTGTTGAGGATCAACCAGTTCAGAATTTGAACATCTTGACTTTGCCTTCCGGTAAATCGAATTTTATAACCCTTAAAAATTTGATTTATGTCGGCACATTCCCTGCACCTGTTGTTCCGCCTCCGCAAAACCCCTGCACACCAGCAAAGACCCATTCCCCTTTACCTCCGAATCACGCTTGGCACCCAGCGCCTGGAGTGGTCCCTGCAGCGGCAGTGGGACCCGCTGCGCTGGAACCACAAGACCGGGAAAGCCACCGGTACCAAAGAAGATGCCCGGGAACTCAATGTCTACCTGGATACGGTAAGAGGCCGCGTCTTTGAGATCCACCGCAACCAAATGGCCCACAACCATGCGCCGGACCTGGAGCACATCAAGGGGGAACTTATCGGAAGGCAAAAAGCACCCAGGCACCTCCTGGTGCAAACCTTATTGTTTAAATAAAAGAAGTGGCTTACCCTTTTTGACAATATAGGTTGCGAGCTCAGACGCTTTCCCCTTGCCAATATTTTTTGCAGAATGGTTCTTTCCGGCAGGAATGAAAAGTACTTCACCGGCCTTAAGAACA
>DATAGL010000441.1:0-3147 GCA_036263755.1 Chitinophagaceae bacterium
ATGTCGTTGAACAGCACGGTTGAGCCCTGCACTTCGGAAACGGTGGACAGGTGCCCGCGGAGCTGCTGAATGAGGGCTTCGATCTTATCGGGCGGCGTGGAGAGGTGGATCTGCAGGTTGAGCTCCCCGCGGATCTGCGAACGCATGGAGATATTGTCGAGGATACTGTCTACCATCTGCTTGTTGGGTACGGTGACGAACGATTTGTCCGGGGTGCGGATGCGCGTGCTCCGCAGGCCGATGCGTTCTACCGAACCGCTCACGCTCTGCACTTTTACAAAATCGCCGGCGGCAAAGGGTTTGTCGAAGAAGATCACAAATGAAGCAATCAGGTTTTCCAGGCTTTCTTTCAGGGCCAGGGCAATGGCAGCGCCTACAATGGACAGCCCGGTCAGCAGGGTGCCGATGTTGTAGTTAAAGGCGAATTTCAGGATCAGCAGCACGCCGATCAGCCCGATGATCACTTTGAAAAAGTCGCGGAAGAAAACGACCAGCTGGTCGTCGTTCTGGCCCGGCGTCTGGTCGGCACGCCGCTTCAGCAAAGAGGCGATAAAGTCCACGATGCGCAGCAGCAGCCAGGTAAAGGCGCCGAGCTGGAAGGCAACGGCCAGTCCCATCAGGATGCCTTGCAGGTGGTATTTGTAAATGGTCAGATTCCACTGCGGGGGGAAGGTCAGCTGGTCCACAGCGATGACCGCCACGCTGATGACCAGGAAAACCCCGATGGGATTGAATACGAGGTTCACGAATGTAGCTTCATCAAAGTGCTGCCACCGGGTTTTGAACAGCCGGCAGAGCAGCCGGGCCACGTATTTGGAAATATACCGGTTAAGGAAGAGCACAAAGAGGATGATGCCGGCTACCCACAGGTATTGCGCGATCGTATTGCCTAAAAAAACCTGGTCCAGGAACGAGTTCATAGCTGTTAAGCGCTTTACAAAAGCGAAAGTGCAAGATTACTACTTGTACGAATAAATGAGCAAGGAATCTTTGCCCAGCCCGATGAGCCGTTGCGGCCCGAGGATGTACTGGTGGAAGCTATTCAGGTTGTCGGGAAAAGGGGCCCGTTCCTGCACGTGCGTCACAGGGTTATAGGCATGCAGCGCACGCCCCGATATCCCGAAAACGAGGCGGTCCGCGATGCGCAGGGCTTTCCACCCGGTCAGGGGCAGCCGCTTGCGGAAGGTGCCGTAATAATCGAAGATCATGAGGCCGGCCGTACTGTCGTAGAGGTATACCGAGTTGTCCTTGTCTATGATCTGGTGCGGGTTCAGTCCCTTTTCAAAGACGGTGCGGAAGTCGGGGGTTTGGAGCAGCAGGGTGCCGTTCTCGTCCACCTTCTTCAGCTTGTTCTCCAGCGCATCATACACCCAGATGTTGTTGTCGTAAGACAGGCCAATGGCCCCGGCCTGCAGGATGTTCTGCCGCCGCAGGTCCAGCGTGGCCCGTACCGAAAGCACCCGGTCGAGGATGACCACGGTGGAAAAATCTTTATAAAACAGCAGGATCTTCAGCGGGTTGGTCACGTCGATCGCATGCAGCTTGCCAAAGCGGCGCACGAGGTTGTAGGAAGCCACGGAGTCGCCCGCTTCATTGAGCTTGATGAGCTGGTCCCTGGGTGTGATGAGGTACAGGTTGCCGAGGTTGTCCTCGGCCCCGTCCACCGCCGGGTAAGGCAGGATGCGCGCGGCACCGAAGCCGGGCGGCTGGGCCGCCACTGCGGAGCACAGCCCGGTAAGGAAAAACAGTATGAAGAGTCCTTTTTTCAATAGTTGCGGATGATCTTGTGTTCCTGGCCCGTGTACGACCTCAGTTCCATGTCCGTTCCGTCGAACACCGCGTAGGTGCTGTACCGGATCCAGTCGCCGAGGTTGAGGTACCGGCTTTCGTTAGTTAGACGCAGATCGATGGGCAGGTGTCTATGACCGAAGATAAAATAATCCATTTTCCGCAGTTTCAGCTGCTCGCGGGCATAAATCACCAGCCATTCCTTGTCTTCGCCGAAGAACTGCTCTTCGGTATCGCCGGTCTTTGCCCGGCTCTTGCGGGAAAAATAATCGGCCAGGCCGATGCCGAGGTAAGGCGGGAAGATGCCGAACAGCCACTGGCAGACCGGGTTCCGGAACACTTTCTTGAGCCGCTTGTATCCGTGATCGCCTGGGCCGAGGCCATCGCCGTGCGCCACATGGAACTGCCGGCCGTTGAAGGTAAAGTCGCGCGCTTCGAAGTACACGGGCATGTTCAGTTCCTGTTGGAAATAGTCCCTCATCCACATGTCGTGATTGCCTACAAAAAAGTGCAGCTGCACCCCGCGGTCCGACAGCTCGGCCAGCTTGCCCAGCAGGCGCACATAACCCCGGGGGACTACTTTTTTGTATTCGTACCAGAAATCGAAGAGGTCGCCGACAATGAAGATGGCGAAGGCCTCGTGCTCCACGGACCGGAGAAACTGAACGATCCTTTTTTCGCGGGCCCGGCTTTGTTCGGCATTCGGAGCACCCAGGTGGAAGTCGGAAAGGAAAAAAATCTTTTTACCCGGCGGTAACTGCATGCTGCGAAACTAGGGTGTAACCGCCAGATCGTCAACGAGGAAGCAATATACTTCCTTGGGACCGTGCACGCCCACGACCAGCGTTTTCTCTATATCGGCCGTCCGGCTGGGGCCGGTGGCCAGCGAAAGCAGGGAAGGGAGACGGCCGCCGTAGGTCTGCTGCAGGCGGGTAAGCCCGTCGCTGATGTCGTACACGAGCTGCGAGGTATAGGCCACGCACAGGTGCACCGGGGCGTAAACGCTGGGCGTACGCCCGTTGCGGCTGGCGCTCAGGAACAGGGAGCCGGTACGGGCCACGAGCAGCTCACAGCTGGTAACGGAAGCGTCGCAGGTGGCAAGGTCGGGATGGGTTGGAAATTCCGGTGCAGGCAGGCCAATGGCGGCGAGGACGGGTTCCTCTATGCAGAAGATCCTGGTCCATTGCTGCTGGCCGATAAGGGTGGCCAACTGGCGGCGCAGGTCGCCGGTATCGGTGCAGAAGGCAAACTTCCCCTGCAGGGCCGTGAACTGCTCGGCAAAGGTTACCACCAGGTCTTCCTGCGGCGGCTGCACGGGCAGGGGCGCCCCTTCACTGCGGGGAAAAGGCAATGGCGTTG
>DATAGL010000442.1:0-6019 GCA_036263755.1 Chitinophagaceae bacterium
AATGAGCATCAAGAAAGCGCTGTACCAGACCCTGTTCTGGGTGGCGCTGGCCTTTGCTTTCGGCGGGTTCATGTGGTACACCGAAGGCCGGGTTCCGGCGCTCGAATACATCAGCGCCTACCTCATGGAATGGAGCCTGAGTATCGACAACATCTTTGTATTCATCCTCATCTTTACTTTTTTCAAGATCCGGACCGACCACATTGCGCGGGCCCTGCTCATCGGTATCCTGATGGCGATCGTATTCCGTATCATCTTCATTACGGTGGGGGTGGCACTTGTGGAGCGGTTTTCCTGGATCCTGTACATCTTCGGCGCTTTCCTGGTGTATACCGGCATCAAGATCTTTACCGTCCGGCAGGAAGACGAATTCAATCCGGCCGAAAACCCGGTCTATAAGTTCCTGAACCGGTTCCTGCCGATCCTGCACGAGGACGTCAGCGGGAAGCTCACCGTGAAACGAAACGGCAAACGGTATTTTACCGAAATGTTCGTCGTCATCGTCATGCTGGCGACCACCGACATTGTATTCGCCCTCGACAGCATCCCTGCGGTATTCGCCATTGTTACGGAATCGCCCAGTAAGAACCTGGTCATATATACCAGTAACATATTTGCCGTCCTTGGCCTGCGGTCCCTGTTCTTCCTGCTGCGCGGAGCCGTGAACAAGTTCGAATACCTGCAGCAGGGCATTGCCATCGTGCTCATCTTTATCGGTATCAAGATGCTGGTCTCCCATTGGATCCATGTACCGGTGGTGATCTCGCTCATCGTGATCGTGGTATGCCTGGCCGGGTCCATAGCGTATTCGATGCAGATCGTAAAGCGCCGGCTGAGGCAGGAGGAGCGCGAGCTGGCGAATAAAGAAAAACAGGTTTAGCCTTGTATCCTCTTTCGATTATTGCCCCTGTCCTTAACGGAACCCTCCTGCAGTCCGGGGGCGATCCCCTTATTACGGAACTGGCGTACGACAGCCGGCGGATCTTAACGCCTGCTTCGGCGCTGTTCTTTGCCCTCTCCAGTGCGCATGCTGACGGCCACCGCTACCTGGCGGATGCTTATGAAAAAGGCGTGCGGGCTTTCGTGGTGGCGGACCTGCCCCGTACGGAACTGCCCGGCGCTTCGGTGATCCGCGTACCGGATGTGCGGGCCGCCCTGCAGGCGCTGGCCCGCTTTCACCGAAGCCATTTCTCCTTCCCGGTGATCGGCATTACCGGCAGCAACGGGAAGACCATCGTAAAAGAGTGGCTGTTCCAGCTGCTGCAGTCCGACTATTCCATCGTGCGCAGCCCCCGCTCGTTCAATTCCCAGATCGGGGTACCCCTGAGCGTATGGCAGATGGGCCCCCTGCATACCCTCGCCCTGCTGGAAGCGGGCATTTCCCAGCGGGGCGAAATGGCCGCGCTGCAGTCGGTTATCCGTCCGCAGATCGGTGTGCTGACCAATATCGGGGCTGCCCACAGCGCCGGCTTCGCTTCCGACGCCGAAAAGCTGCAGGAGAAACTCCTCCTTTTTTCGGAGGCCGAAGTCCTGATCGCCCCCGCCGGAATGGTGCCTGAAGGAGCTGTTTCCTGTCCCGTGTTCAGCTGGGGTTCCGATCCTTCGGCGACCGTGCAGGTGGAAGACATCCGGCGCAGCGGCGGCTGGAGTTACCTGACAGTGCGCTATGCCGGCCGGGCCCTGGAGTTTTCCGTGCCGTTTACCGATGAAGCTTCCCTGCAGAACGTGCTTACCTGCTGTGCCGTGCTGCTGTACCTGCGCGTGCCGCCGGCCGAACTGGCCGACCGCTTCCGCGCCCTGCAGCCGGTACAGCTGCGCCTGCAGCTGGTGCACGGGCTCAACGGCTGTACGGTGCTCAACGATGCGTACAGCGCCGACCTGACTTCGCTGCAGGCGGCCCTGGCGTTCCTGGAGCAGCAGCATACGGGCCAGCAACGCACGGTCATCCTTTCCGATTTTTTTGAAAGCGGCCGGTCCGGTCCCGACCTGTACCGGCAGATCGCGGCGGCCCTGCAGGCCCACAAAATCGGGCGGGTGCTGGCCATCGGACCGGAAAGCGCCCGCTGGCTGCCGCCGGCCCTGGGCGCATCGGCCGAAGTAACCACCTATGCAACGACCGAGGCCTTCCTGCAGGCTTTCCGCAGTTCCCTGTTCCGCGACGAGATCATCCTGGTGAAAGGGGCCCGGCGTTTTGGTTTCGAGCGCATCGTACAGCTGTTTGAAACAAAGGTGCACCAGACGGGCCTGGAGATCAACCTCAATGCCATTGCCCACAACCTGAAGTCCTACCAGCGGCTCCTGCAGCCGGGTGTGAAAGTGATGGCCATGGTAAAGGCTTTTGCCTACGGCAGCGGGGGGGCGGAGATTGCGGGCGTGCTGCAGTACAACAAGGTGGACTACCTGGGTGTGGCCTATACCGACGAAGGGGTGGAGCTTAAAAAGGCGGGGATCCGCCTGCCGGTGATGGTGATGAATGCCGACCCTTCTTCCTTCCAGTCGCTGGTGGATTACGGGCTGGAACCCGTATTGTATTCCTTTGACCTGCTGCACCGTTTCGAACAGTTCCTGAACGCTTCAGGCCTGCCCGCCTACCCGGTGCACCTGGAGCTGGAAACAGGAATGAACCGACTGGGCTTCCCGGTAGCGGAAGTGCCGGCCCTCGCCCGTCACCTGGAGCGGACCCACCTGCTGAAAGTGGCATCGGTGTTCAGCCACCTGGCGGCCAGCGAAGAGCCGGGGCAGGACGCCTTCACGGCGCAGCAGGCTGCTCTTTTCGGGCAGGCTTCGGAAATCCTCAAAGCAGCGGTGCCTTACCCGTTCCTCCGGCACCTTTCCAATTCGGCCGCCATACTGCGCCATCCCGCGCTGCAATGGGATATGGTGCGGCTGGGCATCGGCCTTTACGGGGTGGAGCCGGCCGGCGGCACGGAGCCTGAACTGCAGGCGGCGGCCACCCTGAAGTCCACCATCGCCCAGCTGAAGCAGCTGCGCACGGGCGAATCGGTCAGCTACAACCGCAGGGGCGTGGTGCACCGCGACTCGGTGATCGCCACGGTACGCATCGGCTATGCCGACGGCTATACGCGGCGCCTGGGGAACGGTGCGGGGAAGATGCTGGTGCGCGGGCGGCGGGTACCGGTGATCGGTTCGGTGTGCATGGACATGACGATGCTGGATGTGACCGATGTGCCGGGCGTTTCGGAAGGAGATGAGGTGATTGTGTTCGGCCCGGGGCTCCCGGTGCAGGAAGTGGCTGGCTGGGCGGGCACCATTCCGTATGAGCTGATGACCTCCGTTTCCCAGCGCGTGAAGCGGATCTATTTCCAGGAGTGATCTCCTTTTAACAAGATGGCAGCAATCAACGCTTATCTTTGCTTTTTCCCGGAAAAGGGCGGAGGAGTGGAAGCGCTGCAGTCACATTGCGGGGCGCAGGACCCGCCGGAAACAAAAAAGAAGCAATGAAACTTCGTTCTGCTGTATTGATCATCGCGCTGGTGATTGCTGCCGACCAGGCCCTGAAGATCTGGATCAAAACGTCCTTCCCGTTCGGCCATGTAACAGATGTGATGGGGCTGCCCTGGTTCAAGCTGTACTTCATTGAAAACCCGGGTATGGCCTGGGGCATGGAGATCGGGGGCGAGTGGGGCAAGATGATCCTGACGCTGTTCCGCCTGGCGGCCGTGCTCTTCGGCACCTGGTACCTGGCCCGCATCGTCAAGCAGGGCTATACCCGCGGGTTCATCGTGTGCGCTTCCCTTATTTACGCCGGTGCTCTGGGTAACCTGATCGACAGTATGTTTTACGGGCTGCTCTTCGAGGAAACCACCTACAGCCATGTGGCCGATATCCTTCCGGCAAAAGGATATGCCGGCTTCCTGCACGGCCGCGTGGTGGACATGCTTTATTTTCCCATGATCCGCTCGAACTATCCCTCCTGGTTCCCGTTCGTGGGCGGACAGCCTTTTGAATTTTTCTCCCCCATATTCAATATTGCCGATGCTTCCATTTCGGCGGGCGTCATCACGCTGCTGCTGTTCCAGAAACGCTTCTTCCGCCGCAAGCACGAGGACGACGAACGCTCTGCCGTGGAGACGGATTCTCCGGTGAGCGATAACGCGCATGTAATGTAGTGAGCTTCGGGCTGCGGGCGGCTGGATGCGTTCGGATTTACCCGTATGCTTTATCGCCAGGAATAGCTTAAAAAGGGCTGACGCATCATTGAGTACATGGGAAGCAGAATACCTGCCTGCAGGTCTTCCAACCCATAATGCGGGTACTGCTGCTTATTAACCGATCAACTTTTCCGGTTTTCCGGCAGATCCGGAAGCCATTACCTTCCCGTTTTTACTACTTTCCGCGTCACCACGTCTGTTCCGCCCGATAACCGCACGGTATAGATACCGGCCGGAAGCGGCGCCGTTTCCTCCAGCAGGAGCGCATGCGTACCCGCCGCCAGGTGAAGGACGCGCGACGCGCAGGTGCGGCCGCTGTTATCGATAAGGTCCAGCCGGACCTGGGTAGCGGCACTTACCGTTACCTGTACCGGTAGCCGGCCGGCAAAGGGATTCGTCAGCTGCAGGGTGAGCTTGGGTTCCCCGGCTGCCATGCGGAGGATGCGGGAGTATTTCTGCAGGCCCTGGCCGTTCATCCGGATGCGGTACCACCGGGTGCCCCCAACCTGGGGTTCGCTCCAGGAATACGTATTCAGGGAGCCGCCCTTTCCTCCGGTTACTACACCGGCATCTGTAAAGCGCAATCCGTCGGTGCTTCGTTCCACCGTATAGGTAACCGCCTCTGTTTCCGTATCGGTGACCCAGTGGAGTTGCGTCGTTCCTTCGTCCGCTTTCCCCGTAACCGATACAAAGCGGGTGCTCAGCGGTGCGCCGCAATCAATTACGTTCAGGGTGACTACGGACATGGCATTGGAAGAGGCACAGCTGCCGTTGGCGAGATTGGTATTGGTGGTTGCCACTACAAGGCGGTATTTGAGGCCGCTGTCTGCTGCAGCAACTACGAAAGGCGGATACTGTACGGTATATTCCCAGGCCCCGTTCACCTGTGCCGGCGTTCCGATGGCATTGGCCGAAGCGGCGGTCCAGTTCAGGCCTCCGTCGGTACTGCGTTCCCACTTATAATGTACGTAGTTGTTGAAATAGGAACGTACCGTACAGGAAAGCTCGGCCATGCTGCCGGCGCAGTAGGTGGGTGCGTTGGAAGGCGTGAACAGCAGGTTGGGGCTGCAGGTGGCTACCGATATATCATCCAGGGCCCAGTCGTTGCCGCCGCCGCCGGGAGCGTTATTGAAAAATTTGAGGGTAAAGGAGGTCTGGCCCGGTCCGGTTAAAAAGGTAAAGCCTTTTTTCACCCACTGTCCGCTGTAGGTGATATCGCCGGTGGAATAATAATCCACACCGTCCACTTCAAAGGTGACATTGGGGTACACGCCCGAGGAGTCGCCGGGCGCCGTAGCGATATAGCCTGCGCTGCCGGCACCCCGCCCGGCTGAGTCGCAGCCGCAGCGCGAGCAGATGTTGCGCATCCAGCAGGAGATCTCGTAATAGGTGTTGGGGCAAAGGCCGGAGATGGTCTGCTGGAAGGCTGAGTCGATCCGGTATGCGGCATTGATCACCAGCATGTATCCGCCGTTGCTGCTGGCAACGGTATCGGCAGCGGGGTTGCCCTGCAGCGGGTCAGCCGCCCCGGTGTGATCGCCGATGATGTCCCAGACAGTAAACACGCGCCGGGTGGGGGTGGCGCCATCCGGTTTAGGCCAGGCGTTCGAAGTGGTATACCCGGTCACCGTACTCGTATTGTTCGCCACGCCGTAATAATAGTCGTTCGGCATGTTGTTGTTGAAAATGCTGTAGGTGTATCCGGCAGGTACATTGGACGAAGCACCCCGGTAGCGGTCCTTACCGCCGCCGAAGGTGCCGTTGAATTCCGTGCCCAGCGCATTGGCCCCGATAGAGTTGGAGCAGATGCCCAGGTTCCGGTAGACGGCCACGCGGTTGGCCGGGAA
>DATAGL010000443.1:0-2512 GCA_036263755.1 Chitinophagaceae bacterium
CTCGGCTTCCTGCAGGCGGCTGCCGAAGGTCTGTATCTTGCGCAGGGGTTCCTGCAGGTCGTGCGAGGCGGCATAGGCGTATTGCTCCAGCGAGGCATTGGACTGTTCCAGCTCACGGATGGTTTCTTTCAGGCGGGCCTCGTAGTCCTTCAGGGTGGAGATGTCATGGAAGGAAACGGTAAGCCCCTGCCCGCGCCGCGTAATGAGGATATACAGCCAGCGCTGCTGGCCGTTGCGGTCGTACCGGATTTCCAGCTCTTCCGGGGCACCACCCTCCGCCACCCGGGAGAACCGTTCGTAAAGGCCGGTATCGCGCACAAAGGAAGGAAGGTCCCGCAGCTGTTTGCCCTGCACTTCGGTGCCCGAGATGCCCAGCAGGTTTTCGGCCGCCTGGTTCACAAAGGACACCCGGAAATCCACCAGCCGGCCCCGTTCCCGCACCGCATCATAGGAGATGATGCCGCTGCGTGAGGTGTTGATCACCGATTCAAGGAAGCCTTCTAGGTAGGTGCCCCGCTGCGAGAGACGCAGGTTGCTGATGAACGTGGCAATGATCACGATCAGCGCAATGCCATTCAGTCCGAAGGAAATAATATCGGAGATCCGGGCCGAGCGGTCGAGGTCGCCGCGCCACTCGGCCAGGAGGCGGTTCTCGCGCACTACCATCTGGTTGATCATGATGTTGATGCGGTACAGCAAGCCCACCCGCCAGGATTCGGTAGAGCGCAGCATCTCCACCAGGTTCATGCCCGACAGAACCTCCAGGTGCGTGCGGATCATCCGGTCCACCGTGTCGATCAGGTACCATTGCTCGGGGCTGTCGCGCAGGAGGCGCTTCAGGTGGTCGAGCTCACCGGGAACCCGGTCCATATCCTGGCGGTAACTCCGGTACAGGTTTTCGGCAATATGCTCGGTGGAGGGAGAATAGATCTGTGCGCTTTTGAAATGGCTGGACAGCGTGGCCAGGGCCGTGACCACTTCGCGCGACCGTTCGACCTTGCGGGTAAACTGCCGCATTTCTTCAAACATGAAATACCGGACAATACCCGCCGACACGAACAGGCAAAAGGCCAGTATGTAGAGGTAGAGACTGCGTTTACTCATAGTCAGCGGCCGTTCCGCAGGATGAATGTAAGACAAAGTAGCGGGATGATTGTTTTTGCGGCGGGGTTTGGGGTTTGTGGTTATTGCTGACGGTTTTCTGAGTTCACGAATTCACAAGTTCACAAGTTGAACACTGCAGTAACAAATGGAGTCATGCAGTACAACGGCATATATGGTAACTTGCAAACAGCAAACATGCAAACATGCAAACCTGTGAACTCGTGAACTCGTGAACCTTAAACCACAAACCATAAACCCCAATCCCAACCATGAACCTACGACCCCTCGGAACCTCCGGCGTCCACGTAACCCCCATTGCCTTCGGAGCCTGGGCCATCGGCGGATGGATGTGGGGCGGCGCGGAAGAAAGCGCCGCCCTTGAAGCCATTCGTGCCGCCGTCGATCAGGGCATCACCACCATTGACACCGCGCCGGTATACGGCTTCGGCCGCAGCGAAGAACTGGTGGGCAAGGCCCTCGATGGTGTACCCCGCGACCGTTACCAGATCCTGACCAAGTTCGGCATGAACTGGCAGACCGAACAGGGCGAATATTTTTTTGATACCAAAGACGCCGATGGCCGGCCTATCCGGATGCATAAATGGGCCTCCCGCGAAAAGATCATGCAGGAATGCGAAGACAGCCTCCGGCGGCTGCGCACCGATTACATCGACCTCTACCAGATCCACTGGCCTGATGCCACCACGCCGATCCATGAAACCTTTGAAGCCGTCAGCCGGCTGATGGAGCAGGGCAAGGTGCGGGCGGCGGGTGTCTGCAACTACAGTACCGACCAGGTGGCCGAAGCCCTGCAGACCCTGCAGCTCGCATCTAACCAGGTGCCCTATTCCCTGGTGAACCGCACTATAGAAAAAAGCGTTGTGCCCCAGGCCCTCGGGCGGGGGCTGGGCATCATCCCCTACAGCCCGCTGCAGCGCGGACTGCTTACCGGGAAGATCCGGCCGGGTCACCGGTTCGGGGAAGGCGACTCCCGGGAGGGCAATGTCTATTATACCGATGAGAACATCCGCCGCACGCTGGACCTGCTGGAAAAGATCCGGCCTATTGCGGAGGCGCACAGCGCCACCCTGGCGCAGGTGGTGATCCACTGGACCATGCACCGCCCGGGTGTGGCTACCGTTCTGGTAGGCGCGCGCGACGCCCGGCAGGTGGCCGACAATGCCGGTGCCCTTTCCTTTACCCTGAGCCCCGCGGAGCACGACGCGGTTACCGCAGCGGCTGACGGCTTTGTACTGGCCGATAAAGGGAGCGCGTAACCGGTCCCCCGGGACCCGGATACGGTATCTGTTCTTTATGCCTTCCCGGCCGGGAAGGCATAATTTTTTTGCGGGTAAGTCTATTCCTTGACACTAAATGCCTGAATATGGAAAACAATAAGCAGTTCTGG
>DATAGL010000444.1:0-8277 GCA_036263755.1 Chitinophagaceae bacterium
AAGCGGATCTTTGAGAAATTTTACCGGGCCCATACCGGCAATATCCATAATGTCAAAGGATTCGGCCTCGGCCTCAGCTACGTAAAAACCGTGGTGGAAGCACACGATGGCCAGATCAAGGTGGACAGTACCCTGGGTAAGGGCAGCTGCTTTACCATCGAGTTCCCCTTCAAGATCAATTAGTCCCTGCGCCACAGCAGGCTGCTGTCGCCGTAGGAAAGAAAGCGGTAGTCACTCTTCAAGGCGTGGTCGTACACCCGTTTCCAGTCGGGCCCGATAAAGGCCGACACGAGGAGCAGGAGGGTGGATTGCGGCTGATGGAAATTGGTGACCAGCGCCTGCGGCAACCGGAACCGGTAGCCCGGTGCGATGAGCAGGCTGGTGCGGCCCTGGAAGGTGCTGTGCCCGTTCCGGTCCAGGTAATCGAGGAGTGCCTGCAGGCTGTCGGCCGGAAGGCAGGCCTGTTCTTCCAGTGCATAGGCTTCCCACTGGTCCAGGATGCGGGGAGAAGCCTCCGGTGCCTGACGCAGTTTTACCCCCATCCAGTACAGGCTCTCCAGCGTTCGTAAGGAGGTGGTGCCGACCGCCACGATGGTTTCCGCATCTTTTAGCTGTTCCAGTGTGGCCCGGTCTATTTCAAATTCTTCGGCATGCATGCTGTGCCCGGCTACTGTTTCCGACTTTACCGGCTTGAACGTGCCGGCGCCCACGTGCAGGGTGAGGTAAGCCTGCCGGATGCCGGCGGTTTCCAGCCCGCCGAGGACCCGGGGGGTAAAGTGCAGGGAGGCAGTGGGAGCGGCTACCGAGCCCGGCTGTTCGGCGAAAACCGTTTGGTACCGGTCCTTATCCGCGCCTTCAGCCGTGCGCTTGATGTAGGGTGGCAGCGGTATCGTACCCGCGGCGGCCAGTACCGCACCAAAAGGGGCTTCTGCAGGTGTCCAGGAAAAACGGATAAGGAAAGCATCCCCCTCTTTCCCCTCGTACCGGGCGGTGAGCGTACCGTTCTGCCCGTTCTCCAGTTCTTTTTCGAGCACCTGCCCGGCCTTCCATTTGGAAGCACCCCCGATCAGGCAGCGCCAGCGGCTTTCACCTGTCCGGACCATGGCTTCCCCGACCGGTCCGTCGGCCGGCTCCAGGCAAAAGATTTCAATCACCCCGCCGGTCGGCTTCCGGAAAAAGACCCTGGCTTCGATTACCCGGGTTTTATTGAACACAAGGGTCGCACCCGGTGGTAATAAGTGAGGGAGGTTGCGGAAGGTTTCATCGGTGATGAGGCCGTTCCGGTAGTGCAGCAGGCGGGAAGCGTCCCGGTCGGTGAGCGGATGGTGGGCTATCCGTTCCGGGGGCAACGGATAGTCGTATTCTTTTATGTAAATGGTACCGGGATCTGTATTCATCTGGGCGGCAAAGATACGCGGGGCGGGGCTTCTGTGCATAATCCACAGGTTATCCACAGTTATCCACATCCGGCGCGCCGGAAATTGGTCGGAAAAAGGCCTTTTTGAACGGGAAATCAAGCCCCGTAAGGGTTTGCAAAAGCCCCTTTTTGTGGATAAAATAAAGGATTCTAATTCCCCTTCCTAAGTGGGAAAAAGTGTTATTTTGTGTCTATTACAGATCAATTTTCTCCCAAACCATTGAGAATGACGGGCTTTTTAGGCGAATTCGAAGCGACCCTCGACACAAAAGGGCGGTTTCTTTTGCCGGCCGGCTTTAAGAAACAAATGCCGGAAGGTGAAAGTACGCGTTTTGTGGTGAACCGGGGTTTCGAAAAATGCCTCAGCCTGTACCCGATGCGTACCTGGGAGCCGCTCTACGAGCGGATCAGCGGGCTCAACGATTTCGATCCGCGGGTCCGGGAGTTCCGCCGGTACTTTCTGAACGGGGCCACGATTGTGGAGCCCGATACGGCCGGAAGGATCCTGTTGCCGCCGAACCTGAAAGAGTATGCGGGCCTGGAAAAAGACATCGTGCTGGCGGCAGCGGGTGATAAAATGGAGATCTGGTCGGATGCGAATTATAAAAAGTTCTTTGAGTCGGTTTCTCCGGCAGATTTCAGCAGCCTGGCAGCGCAGGTAATGGGCGGCGGTTCAAACAATCCCCTGGCGCATGGCTAAGCGGAAGGTTGAACGGGCGCCTGCCGAAGCGGAACAGCCGGTAGCGGAAGCCGGGTCCGGTTACCACGTACCGGTGCTCCTGCAGGAAGCGGTGGAGGGCCTGGCGATCCGGCCTTCGGGTGTGTATGTCGACTGCACGTTTGGCGGTGGCGGCCACAGCCGGGCGATCCTCGGCCGGTTGGGTCCGGAAGGACGGCTGATCGCCTTCGACCAGGATGCCGATGCCGCGCAAAACCTGCCGGACGATCCCAGGATCCTGTTCGTACCGCACAACTTCCGCCATATCGGTCGCTTTCTGAAGCTGCACCGGATTGCGGGAGCGGACGGCATACTGGCCGACCTGGGCGTGAGCAGTCACCAGTTTGATGAAGCGAGCCGTGGTTTTTCCACCCGCTTCGACGCCCGGCTGGACATGCGGATGGACCAGCGGACGGACAAAACGGCCTTCGACGTGGTGCAGACCTACGGAGAAGCGGAACTGCACAAGCTGTTCGAGCAGTACGGTGAAGTAACCAACGCCAGGACCCTGGCCCGCACGATCGTGGAGGTGCGCCGTACGGCGTCGCTGCAAACGGTGGAGGGGTTTAAGGCGGCGGTGCAGGGCATTGTCAAGGGCAACCCGCACAAATACTTCGCCCAGGTGTTCCAGGCGCTCCGCATCGAAGTAAACGACGAGCTGGGCGCGCTGAAGGAATTGCTGGAACAGGTACCGGAGGTGCTGCAGCCCGGCGGCCGGGCGGCGGTGATCACCTTTCATTCGCTGGAAGACCGGCTGGTGAAAATTTTTTTCCGCGACGGCACCTTTACCGAGGAACCGGACAATCCGTTTGCCACCGGCGGAAAGGAGCGGCTGCTGCGGATCGTCACCAAAAAGCCTGTAACGGCGGCGCCCGACGAACTGAAGCGCAACCCGCGGTCGCGGAGTGCGAAGCTGAGAGTGGCGGAGCGGGTGTAGGGGTTGGGAGTTTGGAATTGGGTGTTGGGAATTTGGATTAGTTGATCAGTTGATAAGTTGAATAGTTGTGTGGTTGATAAGAGGAATGGAGTTGTGTTGAAAAACATCGTACATCGTAAATCGTACATCCTCCGGGATGTTCATATAAAAAAATGGCTTCAGTAAAAAAAGGGAAACGGTTTCATTGGAAGCGGCTGCTGAACTACCAGTCGATCGTGCGGCAGGTGCCCTTTTTTCTGTTTCTGACGGTACTGGCGGTTATCTATATCTATAACGGCCATCATGCCGACAAAACGGTCCGGGAGATCAGCCGTACGGCGCGGGAGCTGAAAGAGCTTCAGTTTGAATACAAAACGGTAAAAGGGGAAGTGCTGTTCCGGAGCAAGCAGAGCGAACTTTCGGAAGCAGTCAAGCCGCTGGGACTGCAGGAACTGACGGCCTCGCCCGTCATCCTGATCGACAGCGGAGCATCAGAATAAAACCATCATCAAAAGCAATCATACAAACCAGCTGTGGAGATCAAACGCGACATACTTTGGAGAGTGTACCTGAGCTTTATCGGTATCGTCGTGCTGAGCTTGGCCGTACTGGGCCGGGCATTTTATATCCAGCAGTTCGAGGGTGAACACTGGCGCAGCCTGTCGGACAGCCTGCACCAGAAGTACGTGGAGCTGGACGCTGAGCGGGGTACCATCTACAGCGAGGACGGCCAGATGCTGAGCACGTCCATTCCCTATTTCGACATCTACATGGATTTCGGGGCCGACGGCCTACGGGAAAAAAGCGGCAAGCGTTTCCGCGACAACCTGGATTCCTTCGCCTACACGCTTTCCGCTTACTTCGGCGATAAAACGAAGGCCGAATACAAGCGCAGCCTGCAGCAGGGCTACAACGAAAAGAACCGGTACTACCTGCTGAAAAAAGGCCTGTCCTTCGACCAGTACAAGGCTTTCCGGCAGTTCCCGCTGGTGCGCCTGGGCCGGAACCGCAGCGGCGTGATCGCGGAAGTAAAAAGCAAACGCCTGAACCCGTTCGGCATGCTGGCCAAGCGGACCATCGGCCTCGCCCGGGAGAATGCCCAGAACGTGGGCCTGGAGCGCACTTACGATTCGATGCTCAAGGGCACGACCGGCAAGCGGCTGGTCCGGTATATCGCCGGCGGCGTGGCCGTGCCGGTGGAAGGATACGAGATCGAGCCGGAGAACGGCAAGGATATCTACACCACACTCGACATCAACATGCAGGATATTGCCGAAGGGGCCCTCCACAAGATGATGGTCCAGAGCGAGTCGCAGTTCGGCACCTGCATTGTCATGGAAACAAAGACCGGCAAGATCAAGGCCATCGCCAACCTGGGCCGCGGTAAAGACGGCAACTACGGCGAATACCTGAACTTCGCCCTGCAGACGAACGAGCCCGGTTCGACCATCAAGCTGGCCACGCTGCTGGCCGTTCTGGACGGGGGGTCCAGCCGGATGAACGACCTGGTGGAAGTAGGCACCACGGGCAACCAGTATGTGGCCGTGCGCAACGTAACCGATGCCGAGCGATCGCCCAAAGCCGTGCTTACGGTGCGCGAAGCGTTTGCCCACTCTTCGAACGTGGGTATGGCCAAGCTGGCCAACAAAGCCTTTGCCGCCGATCCGCAGGCCTTCAAAAAATACCTCACGAAATTTCACCTTGATAAACGCACCGGCCTCGGCCTGGTGGGCGAAGAAGCGCCCCTGCTGCCGAAATGGAAGCGCAACAAGGAGGGGCTGCATGCCATGCTGACCATGAGCTTTGGTTATGCCATTGAAGTCAGCCCGCTGCATACGCTCATGCTGTATAATGCCGTGGCCAACAACGGCAGGCTGCTGAAGCCTTACCTCGTCAACAGCATCAAAAACAATGGTGTACCCGTAAAGGAGTTCGAGCCGGAAGTGCTGGAAGAAGAGATCTGCAAGCCCTCTACCATCAAGGCTGCCCGGGCCTGTATGGAAGCGGTCGTCACCGAAGGCACGGCGAAGGCCGTATTTGCCGACTGCCCCTTCCCGGTGGCCGGCAAAACCGGTACGGCGCACGTGGCCGGCGGCAACGTAAAATATTATGACGGGGTATACCAGGCGTCCTTCGTGGGCTACTTTCCGGCCGACGAACCCGAGTATACCTGTATTGTAGTGATCAAGACAAAACCCCATGCCGCCATACACTACGGCGGGCAGCTGGCCGCCCCGGTATTCAAGGAAGTGGCCACCAAGCTGTACGCCATGTACGTGCAGCAAAAGAAATCCATGGTGGCCCAGGTCCAGATGGACAGCACCGGTTATGTATATGCCGGCTATGCGCCGGATGTGCGCCAGGTGCTGCAATCGCTGCGGGTACCGTTCCGGGATTCGGGCCGCACCGGCGACTGGGGCGCCCTGCAGTCGCAATCCTACCAGCCTGTACTGAAAACATCGGCGGTGCGCAAGCGCCAGATGCCCGATGTCAGCCATATGAACCTGAAGGATGCCCTGTACCTGCTGGAAGGCATGGACCTGAAAGTAACGGCCCGCGGCCGCGGCAAAGTGGCTTTCCAAGACATACCGGCCGGTACGCCCATCCGTAAAAATCAAACCGTAACGCTGATCCTGAACCAGTGAAGGCATTAAACGACATATTATATACGGTGCCGCTGAAGGCCGTTTCCGGGAATACCTCCGTGGAAGTATCCGGCGTGCAGATCGACTCCCGCCGCGTGGAGCAGGGCGATCTGTTCGTGGCCGTGCGGGGTGTGACCTCGGACGGACACGACTTTATTGCGAAAGCAATCGGCCGGGGTGCCGTAGCGGTGGTGTGTGAAACGCTGCCGGCTGAACCGGTGGAAGGAGTCACCTATGTGCAAACCGGGGACACGGCCTATGCCGCCGGCGTGATCGCCCATCATTTTTACGGGCAGCCTTCGCGCCGCCTGAAGCTGGTGGGTGTAACCGGCACCAACGGCAAGACCACCATCGCCACCCTGCTGTATAAACTGTTTTCCGGTCTGGGGTATACCTGCGGACTGCTGAGTACTGTAGAGAACATGATTGACGGGAAGGTGATCCCCTCCACGCATACCACGCCGGATGCCGTCAGCCTCAATGCGCTGCTGCGCCGGATGGCCGATGAAGGATGCACCCATGCCTTTATGGAAGTGAGCTCGCATGCCGTGCACCAGCACCGCATTGCCGGGCTGCAGTTTGCCGGTGCGCTGTTCTCCAACATCACGCACGACCACCTGGATTACCATAAAACATTCGATGAATACATCCGGGCAAAGAAAGCCTTCTTCGATGCGCTTCCGGCCGATGCCTTTGCCATTACCAACCTCGACGACAAGCGGGGAATGGTCATGCTGCAGAACACGGCTGCCCAAAAATATGCGTACAGCCTGCGCACGGTAGCCGATTTCAAGGGGAAGATCCTGGAGAACGGCCTGTCGGGACTGGTGCTGTCCGTGAACGAACAGGAAGTGCATTTCCGTCTTATCGGTGAATTCAACGCCTATAATTTACTCGCCGTGTACGGAGCAGCCGTTTGCCTGGGGGAAGACAAGATGGAAGTGCTGCAGGTGCTGAGCAATGTGACCGGCGCCGAAGGCCGTTTTGATTACAGCGTATCGCCGAAGGATGCGGTGATCGGGATCGTGGACTACGCGCACACCCCTGATGCACTGATCAACGTACTGGCTACCATCAAAAAGCTGCGCAAGGGCCACGAGCAGGTGATCACCGTCGTGGGCTGCGGCGGCGACCGCGACCGCACGAAGCGGCCGGTGATGGGCGAAGTGGCCTGTGAGCACAGCGACCGCGTGATCTTCACTTCCGACAATCCGCGGAGCGAAGACCCGGAGGCGATCCTGCAGGATATGCAGACCGGCCTGAATACGGCCGCCCGCCGCAAATCGCTGTCCATTGCCGACCGGCGGCAGGCGATCAAAACCGCTGTCTCGCTGGCAGGACCGGAGGACATTGTGCTCATTGCCGGCAAGGGCCATGAGAAGTACCAGGAAGTGAAGGGCGTAAAGCATCATTTCGACGATAAGGAAGTGCTGGCGGAAGTGTTTGAGGAGCTGGGAAAATAAGGAATATCGAACAGACGAATAACGAATGAAGAATAGCGAACGAAAAGCAAATGGAAATAATGGATGTGTTAAGTTATAACGCTCTTAGCAACTTTGCGGCCCTTCGCTTCTTTGCGCGAAAAAGGCAAAGTCTCGAAGAAAGAACATCGTACACCGTACATCATAAACCGTAAATAATTATCGACCTCAGGTCACAAACCAAATAAAGAAAACCCGGCATGTTGTATCACCTGTTTGAATGGCTGAAAAGTATGGATGTCCGCTTCCCGGGGATCAACCTTTTTGGCTTTACTACCTTCCGGGTGCTGCTGGCAGTGATCCTCTCCCTGCTGATCTCTGCCATCTTCGGCAAGAAGCTCATCAACTACCTGAAGCGGAAGCAGATCGGTGAAAGCGTGCGCGACCTCGGTCTGGCCGGGGAACAGCAAAAGAAGGGTACGCCCACAATGGGCGGGATCATCATCATCCTGGCCATCCTTATCCCCACGCTGCTGCTGGCCAACCTGGAGAAGGTATACGTGCGGCTGATGATCGTGTCGACGGTATGGCTGGGCATCATCGGGTTCATCGACGACTACCTGAAGCTCAAGGCCAAGCGCGAAGCGCAGTTGAAAGGCGAGAAATACAAAAAGAACGATAAGGACGGCCTGGCCGGCTGGTTCAAGATCATCGGCCAGGTGGGGCTTGGGATTACCGTCGGCGCTACGCTCTGGTTCAACTCCAACGTGGTCACCTACCGCGAGTACCGGGGCGCCAACCCGCCGGCCGAAGCGAAGGTCATTAACGTGAACGGCAAGATCAAAACCTTTGTGCCGGCCAAGGAAGTGGTGACCACCATTCCATTCGTGAAGAACCACGAGTTCAATTACGCGAAGCTGCTTCCCGAATCACTGCGCGATTATGCCTGGGTACTGTACATCCTCATTGTGATCTTCATCATCACGGCGGTGTCGAACGGATCCAACATAACGGACGGGCTCGACGGGCTGGCGGCCGGCACCTCCTCGCTGATCGCGGCCGGGCTGGGCGTGTTTGCCTATGCCAGCAGCTCGTACCTGCTGGCCGACTACCTGAACATCATGTACATCCCGAACCTGGGTGAGCTTTCCATCTTTATC
>DATAGL010000445.1:0-3614 GCA_036263755.1 Chitinophagaceae bacterium
TGGGCGACTGGTACCAGGAAGTGATCTGGTAATTATTGTGCTTTGCCTGCTGGTTACTGAAAAATCCGGGCGCATTGATCAGGCGGTATTGGAAGGCGGCATTCCAGTGCGGCTTGACGTTCTGGGTATGCAGCACTTCCAGCATCTGCTGCTGGCCGGCACCGAGCACAAAACCCAGTTCGGTATAGGGACGGGTGGTATTGAAGAAACGGGTATCGGCCAGGCGCCACCGGTAGGCATCGTAGGCATGGAACCCGGGATCCCAGCCGGTAGTGGCCTTGGGTGTGAACAGGAGGGACCGGGCCGGTGCCCCGATGTTGCCCAGGTAAAGGAAGGTCGGGGGCACCGGGTTCTGGCGAAACTCGTTGATGGTTGTATCGAGGTAGTAGGTTCGGGTGGAATCCAGCAGCCGGTAGGTAATGGTGAGGCTGTCCTCGAACCGGTTACGGCGCTCGAAGCCGCTGCCCGAGGTATCGCTGCCCGAACGTGGGGCTCCTCCCCCGCCGCCCCCGCGGGGCAAACGGCGGATGATGTCCGGGACCTGGGCCCCGGCTTCGCTCCAGAGCGTGGCCAGCAATAAGAGGAAAAGGAACCGACGCATGTGCCGAGTTGAAAGTTTAAAGAGTGCGGATGAGTTCCCGGAAGAGGGCCGTAAATTTTGGCTCGGCGGCGTGCGCCGCTTCCAGCACCTCCTCGTGGGTGATCGTATTTTCTTCCTCACGGATACCGATATCCGTGATCACGCTCATGGCGAAGACGCGCATGCCGGAGTGATTGGCAGCAATCACTTCCTGAACGGTGCTCATGCCCACGGCATCGCCGCCCAGCAGGCGGATGAGCTTGTATTCCGCCCTTGTTTCAAAGGTCGGGCCCGTCACGCCGAAATAAACGCCCTCATGCACGTCGAATCCCTGTGCCCGGCTGATTTCTTTGGCCTGTGCAATGAGCTCTTTTTTATAGGGCTCGCTCATATCGGGAAAGCGGGGACCGAGGCGCTCGTCGTTCGGTCCCAGCAAGGGGTTCACCGTGGCAAAGGAAATATGATCGGTGATGATCATCAGGTCGCCGACCTTAAAAGAGGGATGGACGCCCCCGGCGGCATTGGACAGGAGCAGGGTCTGAATGCCCAGGCGGTGCAGCACCCGGATCGGGAACACCACCTGTTCTGCCGTATACCCTTCATAAAAATGAAAGCGGCCGGCCATGGCGATGATGGGTTTTCCGCCAACGGTACCGAACAGCAGGCGGCCGCGGTGCCCTTCCACGGTCGAAACCGGGAAATGCGGGATTGCTTCATAAGGCACTTCGGCCTTTACGGCGATCTCCTGGGTAAAGTTGCCCAACCCGCTGCCCAGCACCACCGCGGTGGTGGCCCCATCTACCGGATACGACGCTAAAAAGGCGGCGGCTTCGACGATTTGATCAAATGCATTCATCGCGGCAAAGATAGGTTCGGGGGTTTAAGAAAAACTTAAAACGGTTACGTGTGAAAACGATGACTGCCTCCTCTGCTGACGGTGTACGATGCCTGTTACCGGGTTTCGCGCAGAGCTAAGGAGGAAAGGAGCTAAGGGGTATATTCTCTGCATCCTCCTTTCCTCCTTAGCTCTGCGCGAAATCATTAATCCTTACATCCACACCCAAACTCCAACCCATAAACTGATATAAGTAATTATCTTCGCCGCAAATTTTGACGCATGAACCTGCATGAATACCAGGCCAAAGAATTGTTGAAAAAATACAATGTCCCCGTCCAGGAAGGATTTGCCTGCAGCACGCCGCATGAGGCGGAGGAAGCCTACCGTTCCATCAAAACCACTTACGGCAGCTCCTTTGCCGTGGTAAAGGCCCAGATCCATGCGGGCGGCCGCGGGAAGGGCAAGATCCGTGAAACCGGCATCAACGGCGTGAAGGTGGCCAAATCGCTCGACGAGGTCAGCGAGTTCGCATCCAAGATGCTCGGGGGCACCCTGGTTACGGTTCAGACCGGCGAAGCAGGCAAGGTGGTGAACAAAATTTACGTGGCCCAGGACATGTACTACGAAGGCCACAGTCAGCGCAAGGAATTTTACCTTTCCATACTGCTGGACCGCTCCAATGGTCAGAATGTGATCATGTACAGCACCGAAGGGGGCATGGACATAGAAGAAGTGGCCCACAAGACCCCTGAGAAGATCTTCAAGGAATGGGTACATCCCGGCGGCGGCCTCCAGGGCTTCCAGGCACGCAAAATCGCCTTCAACCTCGGCCTCACCGGCGAAGCTTTTAAAAACATGACCCGTTTTGTGACGAGCCTGTACAATGCTTATTGCAGCCTCGACTGCGCCATGCTGGAGATCAACCCGCTGTTCAAGGCAGCCGACGACAAGGTGATTGCCGTAGACTGCAAGATGGGCCTGGACGACAACGCCCTGATGCGCCATCCCGACCTGGCGGCCCTGCGGGATATTTCAGAAGAAGACCCCACGGAAGTGGAAGCCGGCAAATTCAACCTGAACTTCGTAAAGCTCGACGGCAATGTGGGCTGTATGGTGAACGGTGCCGGGCTGGCCATGGCCACTATGGACATGATCAAGCTCAGCGGCGGTGAGCCGGCCAACTTCCTGGACGTTGGCGGTACCGCCAACGCGCAGACCGTGGAAGCCGGGTTCCGCATCATCATGAAAGACCCGAAGGTAAAAGCCATTCTGATCAACATTTTCGGCGGCATCGTCCGGTGCGACAGGGTAGCCCAGGGTGTGATCGATGCTTACAAGAACATGGGCAATATCAACATCCCCATCATCGTACGCCTCCAGGGTACCAATGCTGAAGAAGCGAAAAAGCTGATCGACGAAAGCGGACTGCAGGTCCAGAGCGCCATCCTTCTGTCAGAGGCGGCCGAACTGGTGAACAAGGCGGTAGCTTAAGATATTCAACCAATTAGATAAAAGGAAAGCCGGGCGAACGCCCGGCTTTCCTTTTATACCGAATCCTCAATCATCAAAATTGGGTATTTACCGGTAAGAACCGGACTTTCTATTCTGCCATTTCCTAAGGCACACCACGTATCCCCCTCTTTCCCCAATAGCTCCGGAACAACACCCTACATCGTACACCGTACACCATACAGCACACTTTCTCCCCGGCTCACAGCTCCTTAACCATAAACAGATCGCACCCGAAATGCCCGGATTGGCCCAGGGCACCATCGATATACTGGAAGCCCAGCCGCTCGTAGGCTTTCAGGGCAAGCTTCAGTTCGGGCATGGTTTCCAGATACACGCGGCGGAAGCCCTGCCCCGCCGCGAACGCCAGGCTTTTTTCGATCAGTTTCCGGCCAAGGCCCGTTCCCCGTGCATCGGAGCGGAGGTACATCTTCACCAGCTCGCAGGTGTCGGGCGGAAGGCCTTCGGTGGGATAAATACCGCCGCCGCCGAGGATCTCCCCTTCCCGTTCCGCAATAAAATAACCGGAGCGGGGAGCCTGGAAAAGGGTATACAGGTCATCGGTAGTGGGATCAAAATAAACGGTGCCCGGCTTGGCGGCGCCGAATTCTTCCAGCGCGGTCCGGATCACCCGGGCAATCGCCTCGTTGTCCCCGGGAAGGATGGGGCGGATGGTCACTGCAGAAA
>DATAGL010000446.1:0-4618 GCA_036263755.1 Chitinophagaceae bacterium
GCCCGACAACATCCGGGACTTCTTCGAAACGGGCTCCAACTTCAATAACGGTCTGTCCATTTCGGGCGGCAACGAAAACACCACGTTCCGCCTGAGCATGAACCATACCCGCATTACCGGGGTGGAGCCCAATACCTGGCTGCGCCGCAACAACCTGGGACTGAGCGCCTCGATGGATGTCACGCGCCGGCTGAACGTGGCGGCCAATATCAACTATGCCAACAATAACGGCCAGCGTCCCTCACAGGGCTACGACGGCGGCTCGCGCTACCTGGTGCAGTGGTTCCAGCGCAACGTGGACATGAAGCGCCTGCGCAATTACCGCTATCCCGACGGCACCTTCGTCAACTGGAACCTTTCGCGTCCGACGGCGGAAGGCGTCATGAACAGCTTCAAGGCACTGTACTGGAACAACCCTTATTTCGAAGCGTACGAGAACCTCAACAGCGACAGCCGCGACCGGTTCTTCGGCCATGTGGGCGCCACCTTTGAAGTGTTGCCCGGACTGAAAGTGAGCGGCTTTATCCGCTCCGATATGTACACCCAGAACATCGAGGACCGCGAAGCCTTCGGCGGCCGCTACGTGCCGGGTTATTCCGTGGCCAAGTACCAAGGCCGTGAAATGAACTACGAGCTGCTGGCCCAGTACCGCAAGGTGTGGGGCGACCTTTCGCTCGACGCCAACGCCGGGGCCAACACCCTGCAGGTGCGCAACACCAGCCTCACGCAGGCCACGGCCGGCGGACTTTCCAGCCCGGGCTATTACAACATTGCGGCTTCCATTGACCGGCCGGTGGTGGCCTCCAACCTCCTGCGCCGCGAGCTGCGCTCCGGCTACGGCATGGTATCGCTGGGCTATAAGGATACCTATTTCCTCGATGTATCCCTGCGGAACGACAACTCCTCGACCCTCTCACCGGCCAACAACTCGTACTGGTACTATTCCACTTCAGGCTCGTTCGTGTTCAGTGAGCTGATGCGGTGGGAACCCCTGTCGTTCGGCAAGGTGCGCCTGAGCTATGCGCAGAGCGGCTCGGACAACGATCCGTACCAGACGGTACCCGTATACGGTGTAGGCACGGTGTATTCCGGCACCAATACCCTGTTCGTACCCGATAACCTGATCAACCCCGACATCGAGCCGGCGCTGGCCCACTCGCTGGAAGGCGGTATCGACCTGCAGTTCTTCCGCAACCGGCTGGGCATCGACCTGACGTTCTACCAGCAAAAGAACCGCAACCAGATCCTGTCGGTGGACGTGTCGGGCGCCAGCGGCTACACGAGCACCCGCATCAACGCCGGCCTTATTTCCAACCGCGGGGTGGAGCTGACCCTCACGGGTACGCCCATCCGCACGACTAATTTTTCCTGGGACGCTTCGTTCAACCTTGCCCGCAACCGCAGCCGGGTGGATGAACTCGTGGAAGGCATCAACTCCATCGATCTCGACGTGAATACCTATTCCGGCGTGTCGGTGTTCCTCAAGGCCTTCAAAGGCCAGGCCTTCGGTGCGCTCGTGGGCAAGGCCTACCAGCGCGATTCGGCCACCGGCAAGATCCTGCTGGGCCCCACCAACCTGCCGCTGTACACGGAGGCCAACCACAACTTCGGCTCGGTACTGCCCGATCTTACGGGCGGCTTCCAGAATACCTTCCGCTACAAAGGCTTTGAGCTCGGCGCCATGATCGACTATCAGAAGGGCGGCAAGTTCTTCTCCTGGTCGCAGATGCTGGCCACCAAGACCGGCATGTCGGAAGTAACGGCGGCCACCAACGACAAGGGAAAGAACGTGCGCGACCCGCTGGCCGAAGGCGGCGGTGTACGCGTAGACGGCATTTCGGCCGCCACCAAGCAACCGGTAACGGCTTATGTGGATGCCCGTGCCTATTACCGCACCACGCTGGGTACCCATGTGTATGAAGAGTGGCTGTACGATGCTTCCTACATCAAGCTGCGCGAATTGCGCCTCGGCTATTCGCTCGACCGCAAAAAGCTGGGCCGCCTGCCCTTTTCTTCGGTAGGCCTGGCCTTTATTGCCCGCAACCCGCTGATGATCTGGCAGAAAGCACCGAAAGGCCTTGACCCCAGCGAGCTTTCTACCGGCGCCTCCGCCATCAGCTGGCTGGAGACCGGCGGCCTGAACACCGTGCGTTCCTACGGCCTGAACCTGAACGTTAACTTTTAATCGGAAGAACCATGAAAAAACTTATCCTGATATGCTTCGCCGCTGCCGCGCTGGCCGGCTGCAATAAGTTTGACGAGGATATCAACGTCAACCCCAACCTGCCCGCCAACGCGTCCAATACGCAGCTCATTGCCAACGCGGCGCTGTCGCTGCCCGGACTGAGCTCGGTGCCGCAGGGCGAATACTATGCGCAGTACCTCTCCGAAACCCAGTACCCCAACCAGTCGCTCTACAACCAGGTAGCGTTCAACTTCTACAGCCTGTATACGGGTCCGCTGATGAACCTGGAGGAAGTGCTGAATGCCAAAACCTACAACCCTGTGGAAGGTCCGGCGGCCAACCAGCGGGCGGTGGCCAAGATCCTGAAGGCGTATTATTTCTGGCACATGACGGACCGCTGGGGAGATATTCCCTTTACCGAAGCGCTGAAGGGAAGGGCTGACTTCACACCGAAGTATGATACGCAGGAGTTCATTTACGACAGCCTGTTCAACCTGCTGGAAGAAGCCGGCAATATGATCGTGCCCGGCAACATCACCAACGACATCATCTACAAGGGGAACATGACGAAGTGGAAGAAGCTGGCCAACACCATCCGCCTGCTCATGGCGCTTCGGCTGTCGAAAGTGGACCCGACCAAGGGCGCCGAAGAATTCAACCAGGCACTGGCGGCCGGCATCATGGAAAATAACAGCGACAACTTCGTGTTCCAGCACCTTCCGGAAGCGGCCAACCAGAATTACTGGTACGGCCAGGTGTTCGGACTGAACCGCAAGTGGTGGGCCCTGAGCGAGACCCTGGTGGACAAGATGCTTCCGGCCGGTGACCCGCGCCTCCCCGTATTCGGCGACAAGAACGCCGCCGGCAATTACGTGGGACAGGAATACGGGAAGACCGACGGACTGAGCACCACCGAGTATTCGCTGCTCGGTGCGGCCATGTGGCGCCAGGATGCACCGGTATACCTGGTGACGTATGCACAGGCCCTGTTTGCCCAGGCCGAAGCGGCCAAGCTGGGCTGGATCGCCGGCGGTGAAGCGGAAGCCGAAGCGAAATACAACCTGGCCATCGAGCAGTCGGTACGCCAGTGGACGGGCAGCAACACAGGTGTCAGCACCCTGCTGGAGCATCCCGATGTGCAATACGACCCGGCCCGGGGGCTGGAGCAGATCGCCACGCAGCGGTGGATCCACCTGTTCATGCACGGGTTTGAAGCCTGGGCCGAATGGCGCCGCACCGGCTACCCCGAGCTCATCTCCCCGGGCGGTACACCCGTGCCCCGCCGGCAGGGCTACCCCGTAGAAGAAGGATTCAACAACGGTACGAATTACCGGGAAGCGATCCAGCGCCAGTTTGGCGGAACTGATGCCCTGACGGGCCGCGTGTGGTGGGATAAAGCATAGCCTGAACCGTTAGCACTTATAAAACCGCGCGCCCGTCGTGCGGTTTTTTTATTTCCGGCGGGCGGCGAAAAAATCTTTCATCAGCCGGGCGCATTCTTCGTTCAGGATGCCGGAGACCACTTCGGTTTTGGGATGGAAGGGGGAGCGGGGCGCGGTGGTACGGCGGTAGCCGTTCTTTTCATCGGAGGCTCCGTAAACCACCCGGCCGATCTTCGACCAGTACAGGGCGCCGGCACACATAACGCAGGGCTCCAGGGAAACATAAATGGAGGCTTCCATGAGGTACTTGGATCCCAGGTAATGAAAGGCCGAAGTGAGGGCAATGATCTCGGCATGGGCGGTAGGATCGTTGAGCTTTTCCACCTGGTTGTAGCCGCGGGCAATGATCCGGTTATTGACCACGATCACAGCGCCCACCGGCACCTCTTCCTCGTCAAATGCTTTTTGTGCCTGCAGCAGGGCCTGCTGCATGAAATGCGCGTCGTCCATGGAGCGAATGTAGGGATTTGATGTGGTGGTGGTATTGGTGGTATTTGTAGTATTTGTGGTATTGGGAATTAGGAATTTGTAGTTGATCCGTTGATTCGTTGACCAGTTGATAGGGACCTGCGAACAAACAACCTATCCTTTGCGTCTTTACGGCCCTTCGCGCCTTTGCGTGAAACCCATCTGCGATTTATCAGCGCCATCTGTGATTGGAATGGATATTGAATCCACGGACGTATGGAAGATTGTTTTCCCCTGCCCGACGGGCGCAGGCTGGGCTATGCACTTTACGGGCCCGAAGACGGCCGGCCGGTGCTGTACCTGCACGGCACGCCCTCATCGCGGCGGGAGCCGGAACTGCTGGCGGCTTACGGGGTGGACCTGGACGGCCTGCTCCGGCGCGAAAGGCTTCGCCTCATTGCCACCGACCGGCCGGGCATGGGTCTTTCCACCTATAACCGCCACAGCACCTTTGTATCGGTGGCCGAAGACGCGGCCGCCCTGCTGACCCACCTGGGTTATGATCAATGTTCGGTACTCTGCT
>DATAGL010000447.1:0-2006 GCA_036263755.1 Chitinophagaceae bacterium
AACCAGTTGGTTCCGGCATCGGTGTTGTAAATCTGGTAAACGGAGCCGGGAGCCAGGGAGTACAGGTTGGCAGCAGCCCGGGGATCGCTTGCAGGAAGTCCACCCTTGAAAGTGTTGCTGACCACGATCCGGTCAGGAACCGCGTAAGAGCCATAATTGCCAAACACCACGTGCTTATCACCGGTTTTGCCGATACGGTTCAGGTAATCGATGTACTGCTGGTTGTTCAGCATGTCGGGCATCATTTTGTCGGTCACTTTCTGGAAGCCGACATAGTTTTCATACGAAACCGATGTACGGCCGGCGCGGCCCTGCTTGGTGGTGATCACGATGATACCGTTGGCGGCACGCACACCGTAAATGGAGGCGGCAGCCGCATCCTTCAGTACCTGCATGGATTCCACATCGTTCGGGTTCAGAAAGGCTACATCCTGAGTCGGCACCCCGTCTACGATATACGTAGGAGGGTTGTTCTCAAAGGAAGAGAAACCGCGGACCCGCACTACGGCGCCGGCACCGGGCTGGCCCTGGGTGCTCACGACCACACCGGGGGCCCGGCCTTGCAGCTGGGCGGCGAGGTTCGCGGCCGGAGCCGATTTCATGTCTTCTACGTTTACAACCGAAACGGAACCGACAATGTCCTTTTTCCGTTGGGCAGTGTAACCGGTAACCACCACTTCATTCAGGGAAGCGGTGTTACTGCGCAGGGAAACAGCCACATCGGTACCGTTGCCGATCCCCACTTCCTGGCTTTCAAAGCCTACAAATGAAATCACCAGAGTGGAAGCACTCGTGGGAGCCGACAGCGTAAAGGAGCCGTCTGCACCCGTTTGGGTGGCTACATTGGTACCTTTTACGGAAACCGTTGCGCCCGCTACTGGTGTGTTGTCTGTGGAATTGAGGACCTTACCGGTGACGGTCCTCTGTTGCGCGAAGGACGAGAGCGAGAGAAGAGAGCATAAGAGCAATGCAAGACATAGCCGTAAGGCAGTCAACTTCATTGGCATAGCAAGCGTTTTAGGTTAATTAATGAAGAGTCAATTTAGGAACTCTGTTAATGATCCCAAAATAAATTGTTAAATACTTATTAAGATTTTAAGGGGAAACCCTGTTAAATCCTTACTAACCAACGCTTTCCATTAAAATAATTTCTTATAAACCGATTTAGCGCAATGGTTCAAATCCGCTAAAATCCGTAAGCAAAAAGCCAAAGACGCTGAATAATAAAAAGCAATCTGATCCGGTTGTTCCTTTTTTGAGCACTTTCTGACCGGTTTTTACCAACAACCGGACTCAGCTTCCGAGTATGTTTCTGCAAAGTGGTATGGGAGATGCTAGCCGTCTGCCAATTCCGTAGAACCTATCTCGTCCGCTGCAAAACCCTGAACGACTTTTTCATATCAAACCTCCATGTCAGTATTATAGAACGCCGGAGTTTTATCCGTATTAAATCTGTTTAACCCTGACGGTACGCATTGGACCAACCCCAAAAGAGAAAGGAGGCTTTAGGCCTCCTTTCTTTATTTAAGCAATAGATTCTGCAATGATATCTGCAGTTGCAGCCCCGAAGTTCTTATCGAACTCCCGCCGCAGGCCTGCCATTAATAATATACAGTATACAGTGCGATCAGTAAACCGATGATCAGCAGGGCACCGACCGTGAAACCCGGTGTCGGCCGGAACATGCTGCGGTCCACTTCCAGCCCCTGGGGCCGGACGCCCCTGCGGTTCTCGACCACGGATATAATATACATGCCGATAAGGCAAACGATGAACGTAATGAACATGCGGTCAATAAAGGGTATCTCATACACGCCTTCCGCATTCGGTACGGCAAAACCCATGGCCTCCAGACCGGAGAGGTCGGTCATCGTAGGCAGGAATTTGAGGAAGAAAGCGAGCGCCAGACCACCGATGGTAGCGAACAGGGCGGCATTCGACGTGGTCTTCTTCCAGAAGAAGCCCAGCAGGAACATGGCCAGGATACCCGGCGACACAAAGCCCGT
>DATAGL010000448.1:0-1511 GCA_036263755.1 Chitinophagaceae bacterium
CTTCTGAGCGGGGATTTTTTTTTATGACCGGGGAGGTAGTAGTATTTGTGGTATGGGTGGTATTGGTTGTATTGGTTGGGTGGAAAGAAATATAGCAAAGGTTTATTGGTTGATATAAAAAGAGGAGCCGCTGACGGTCAGCGGCTCCTCTTTTTATATCAAATGGCAAGCTTCCAGGTTAACCTTACAAGTACCACAAATACCACCATTACAACCAATACCACCCATACTTCAAAAATCACTTACCCTCCCGTCGATCCGTCCCGCACCCGGATCTTTTTCTTCCCGGAGTTTTTCTTTTCAAACTCCAGCACTTCCTTAGGTTTGGTCGAGGGCTTTTTCTTTTCTTCACTGCCTTCTGCCGCGTTCTCCGATACGGCGATCGGGGCCAGCTCATCATCATTGCCCTTCTTTTTATCCATCACCCATTCCTCCGTGCTTTCGATCGTTCCGCGCATCGGGTCGTAAAATTTCCAGGTGCCGTGCCGGTAGGATGCGGCTTCGCGCTTCACCACCTGCTTGCCCACCACCTTGGTGGGATCATTCACATCATACACATTGACGGTATCATAGGGATTTTTCGGGTCAATGGCCCTCCAGCTTTCTTCGCGCAGGAGTTCACCCATGGGATTGAAATAAACGCACTTGCCGTCTTTAAAGCCCCAGCGGTAGGTTTCCATGGAAAGAATGTCGCCCTCCAGTGAGTAGCGGCGCCAGACCCCAACCTTGACGTCGTTCTGGTAATAGCCTTCTTCCTCATAGCCGCGCTCGCCGCGCAGCGATTCCACCCGCACCGTCCATGGACCCTGTTTACGGCCCTGGACATCCACGCAGTTAAGGGTATCGCCTTTTGCGCTGAGGATATAAGATTTGCACTGGGCGGCCCCGTTCAGGGCGAACAACAGCAGCGGAAGGAAAAGAAAACGCATTGTTTAGTAAGTTTGGAGTTTACACCAGAACGTTAATTCACAGGCAATGTTGTCAAAAATAACCCGGTCCGTACTTTTCTGCCTCCTCCTGTCCGTTACATTTTTCACAAATGCCCAGGTACGCCCCACCCCTGCCGCAGAACGCCTTAAAGGGCTGGAGCAGCGGCAGCTGCTGGAACGCCGCTCCCGGGTCAACGGCACGGCCTTCCGCAACGTAGGCCCTACGGTCATGAGCGGACGGGTAACCGACCTGGAAGTGAATCCCGAAGACCCGACCGAATTTTATGTAGCCTACGCTACCGGCGGCCTCTGGCACAGCACGAACAATGGCCAGTCCTTTACTCCGCTGTTCGACAGCGCCGATGTGATCACCATCGGCGACATTGCGGTCAACTGGAACGACCGCACGATCTGGGTCGGGACCGGTGAGGTGAACAGCAGCCGCTCTTCCTATGCCGGGCTGGGCGTTTATAAAAGTACCGACCGCGGCCGGAGCTGGACCTACCTGGGCTTACCGGAATCGCACCATATCGGCAAAGTGCAGCTGCATCCGACAGATCCGCAGACCGCCTGGGTAGCCGT
>DATAGL010000449.1:0-2632 GCA_036263755.1 Chitinophagaceae bacterium
ACGATGTGCTTTCCTTTTCCCGGCTGGCAGAGTCGGAGCAGTTCACCCGGGCCGACCTGAACGGCATCGTCGCCGGTGTACTGACCGACCTGGAGCTGCTCATCGAAGAAAAGAACGCGGAAATCCAGGTGTGCCCGCTGCCGGTCCTGGAGGTCATTCCCGGCCTCATTCACCAGGTGTTCCAGAACCTCCTCAGCAACGCGCTGAAATTCACCCGGCCGGAGCAGCAGCCCGTCATCCGGGTGGAGTCGGAATGCACCGGAACGCTGTCGCTCGAAGCCCCGCCCCGGCCGGACGGGCCCTTCTGCCGGATCACGATCAGGGATAACGGTATCGGCTTTGAAGAAAAATATGCCGGCAAGATCTTTTCCCTTTTTCAGCGCCTCAATGCCCACGGCAAATATGAGGGCACGGGCATCGGGCTGAGCATCGCCAAAAAGATCGTTGAAAAGCACCAGGGCATCATAGGTGCCCGCAGCCGGCCCGGCGAAGGGGCGGCTTTTACTTTTGTGCTGCCCGTCCGGCAGCCTGCAGCCGTGCAGGGCGAAGCATAACCATCCTTGTTTCCATTAAACTCCGTGTAATTAAACGATATGCTCCAACGACTTCCTTTACCCCTGAAGCTCGCATTGCTTGGATTTTTCCCGCTTCTTTTCCTCGTTATCCTAACCCTCCAGGTGAACAACGAAAAAACCGAAAAGCTGGCCATGCTCAACGGGTACCGCGACCGCATCCGGGCCGCCATCCGCATCAATGAACTGATCGATGCCCTGCAGACCGAACGACGCTATACTTTCGGATATGCGCTGAAAGGCGCCTGGCAAAGCGACATGCTGCACCAGCGCGCGCTGACGGATTCCACCATCGAGCACCTGCTGCGGCTCAGCGGGCAGAACTACCCGGAGCTTGCCTCTTACACCTTCCTGGACCGGCTCCGGGCCACGCGCATCCAGGTGGATAAAAAGGCAATGCCTGCAATGGACGTGATGAACTTTTACACCAATGCGGTCTTTCGCCTGAGCACCCTCAACCAGGTAGCCGCCGGGTACAACGTGTACCTGGCGCCGGTGCTGAAGGATCTGGCCGGGCAGAAGATCCTGGCCGACATCCTGACCTACGAGGGCATTGTGCGCTCGCAGATCTACCTGATGCTCGATACCCGCCAGCCCAACCCGCAGATCATCACCTCCGTCAACCAGCTGCGCGAGATCATCAATACCTACATCCGGGAATTCCATGTAAAGGCCTCACCCGAAGCCATCCGTTCCTTCCGCATGTTGCAGGGCGATGCCGATGTAAAAGCAATGAACGCCTACCTCCAGACGATACGCAGCACATACGCCCTCGATACCACCATGAATGCAGAAACCTGGTGGGAGATCTCGGCCAATGCCGTGGACCGGATGCGCAACCTGCAGCAGGAAATGATCAACCGGGTGAGTTCCGGCGTGGACCGCATCTATATGGAGGAAAGGAACCGGCAATACTGGACCCTGGGCATCATTGTGGTGCTTTTCGCCCTCGTGATCCTGCTTTCCCTGGCCGTCGCCCGTTCCATCTCCCGGACGCTGAGCAGCCTCCGGGAAGCCTCCCATGCCCTTGCCCGCGGGCAGACCGGCGTATCCATCCCCGAAGGCGGCCGGGATGTGGTCGGCTCCCTCGTCCGCTCCCTCCGGGCCATTGATCAGAGCAACCGGCAACTGGCCGGCGCCGCGGAAGCCATCGGCAAGGGCCGGTTTGATGTGGCGGTAGAACCGCGCAGCCGGGAAGACGTACTGGGCAATGCACTGGTTCAGATGAAAACGAACCTGGAGGTGCTGACCCGCACCAGTGAGGAAAAGCTCTGGCTGCAGACCGGTGCCGCCGAGGTGAATGAGGCGCTGCGCGGGGAAAAGGATCTTGCCGCCCTCACCCACGATGTGTTGCTGGCCCTGGCACTCCGGCTTGGTTGCCAAACGGGCCTGTTGTATGTTGCCCGTGACGGTATGCTGCACCGGGAAGCGGGCTATGCCATTTCCTCCGAAGAAAAAGTTCCGCGCACGCTCCGGTTCGGTGAAACCCTGATCGGGCAGGTGGCGCAGACCGGCAAGCCCTGCCTGCTGGAGTCGGTTCCGGATGAATTCCTGCAGATCCGGTCGGCTTCCGGGGCGGCCATGCCCCGTCATGTGCTGATTGCCCCGCTGATGGCGAACAACCAGGTGGAAGGGGTGGTGGAAGTGGCTGCGCTGAACCGGTTTACCGGACAGCAGCAGGCTCTGCTCGATGAAGTGGCGGAGGCCGTGGCCATTGCCCTGCAGATGGCGAAAAGCCGGCAGCGGCTGCAGGAACTGCTGGAAGAAACCCAGGCGCAGTCCGAGGAGCTGCAGTCGCAGCACGGGGAACTGGAGGGGCTGAATGCCGAGCTCGAAATGCAGGCGCAGCGCCTGCAGGCCTCCGAGGAAGAACTGAAAGTGCAGCAGGAGGAGCTCATGCAGGCCAACGGTGAACTGGAAGCCCGGTCCCGCAAGCTGGAGGAGCGGAACCAGCTGATCCTCGAACGCAATCTCGAAATCCAGCGGAAAGCCGAAGAGCTCGAGCTGAGCACCCGCTACAAGTCGGAATTCCTCGCCAATATGTCCCACGAGCTGCGCAC
>DATAGL010000450.1:0-2365 GCA_036263755.1 Chitinophagaceae bacterium
ATACAGTTTATTTTTCGCCAAAATACTCCACGTAGATGCGCGGCGTCTCGTAGAGCTTGATGCAGTGCAGCTGCACCTCGGCGGGCAGGTGCGGCTCCAGCTCGTTCCAGATGCCGATCGCCAGATTCTCGGTGGAGCACAGCTGGCCTTTGAGAAATTCAACGTCCAGGTTCAGGTTTTTGTGATCCACTTTTTCGATCACCTGCTCCTTGATCAGCTCACTGAGGCGCTTTACGTCGTATACAAAGCCGGTATCGGGGCTGGGCTTGCCTTTTACGGTCACCAGCAGTTCATAGTTGTGCCCGTGCCAGTTGTCGTTGGCACATTTGCCGAACACGGCATCATTCTGTTCCCGGCTCCAGGCCGGGTTGAATAATTTGTGTGCCGCATTAAAATGCTCCACACGGGTGAGGTACACCATTCGCTCCAAAAATTTTGGCCACAAAGGTAATCACAGATGGCGCAGATAAATACAGGCGGCTGGAAGTTAGAGTGTTCTAACAGGGATTACACAGACAATTCTGCTCCTCCTCCGTTTTCACCAGATAGACGGCCGGATCGGTACCTTTGCCGGGAAATGACGGCGCGCAATGGAATAGATCTGCGGCCATCCCTGTATTTTTCATCCCCGCTATCTGTGATTTATGTATCTGCTCTGCGCTGCTACGGAACTGGAAATTGCCCCCTTCCGCCGCTTCCTGGCCGGTTCGGGCCGGGAAAAGGACTGGAACGTGCTGGTTACCGGGGTGGGACTCCTGCCCGCGGCGGTCCGGATCAGCCGCTGGCTGGCGGTCCACCGGCCGGCATTTGTGCTGCAGGCGGGGGTGGCCGGCAGCCTGGACCCTACGCTCCCGCTGGGCAGCGCCTGGCTGGTCGGCCGCGAGCGCCCCGGCGATGCCGGCGTGCTCGAAAACGGCCGCTTCCGCACCCTGTCCGAGCTGGGCCTGCAGCCACCCGGGGAAGCGCCCTGGGAAGGGGACTGGCTGCCCAATGACCCGGCTACCCTTTCCCGGTTCGGGCTGCCGGTCCGCGACGGCGTAACCGTCCAGGAGATCACCACGGCGCCCGGACGCATGGACCTGTACCGGGGCTGGAGCGCGGCGCTGGAAAGCCTGGAAGGCGCCGCCCTGCACTTTGCCGCCCGCCTGGAGGGAATTCCTTTCCTCCAGGTGCGCACCCTTTCCAACTATGTCGGCGAACGCGACAAGCGGGCCTGGAAACTGGCCGAAGCGGTCCGCGTCCTGAACGATACCCTGCAACACCTGATCACCCAACATTTCCCGGTATGAACATTACATTGGGCTTTTCCCCCTGCCCCAACGATACATTCATCTTCGACGCCCTGGTCAACGGGCAGATCGATACGGAAGGCCTCCGCTTTGAGGCGGTGCTGGAGGACGTGGAAACCCTGAACCGCTGGGCGGCCGAAGGCCGGCTGCAGGTAACGAAACTGAGCTTTCCCGCCCTGTTTGCCAATAGTGGCCGGTATGGCATCCTTTCCTCGGGTTCGGCGCTGGGCAAGGGCGTAGGCCCCCTCCTGATTGCCCGCGAACCGATGGACCCGGCGGAGGTTCCTTTCCGCAAAGTGGCGCTTCCCGGCCAGCATACGACGGCGCATTTCCTCTTTCAATACGCCTTTCCCGAGGCCCGCAACAAGGAATTCCGCCTCTTCTCCGAGATCGAAGGCGCCGTGCTCGACGGCACGGCCGATGCGGGGGTGATCATCCATGAAAACCGCTTTACCTATGTGGCCCGGGGCCTGCACAAGGTGCGCGACCTGGGCACCTACTGGGAAGAGCAAACCGGATTGCCTATTCCCCTGGGCTGTATTGCCGCCCGCCGCGACCTCGAACCCGGCCTGGCCCTCCGCATCAATAACCTCATCCGCCGCTCGCTCGAATGGAGCTTCGCCCGCTACCCTGAACTGGCGCCTTTTGTCCGGGCCCACGCCCAGGAAATGGAAGAAGCGGTCATGCGCCAGCACATCGAGCTCTACGTCAACCGCTTTTCCCTCGACCTCGGCCCTGAAGGCCGCCGCGCTATTGCCGAACTGTACCGCCAGTTTGCCGGCCCCGGGGAAGAGAGCGGGTTGTTCTTGTGAGCGTGGCGGGAGTGGGAATTGGGTGTTGGGAATTGGGAATTAGTTGTTCCAGTTGACTGAGTTGACTAAGTTGATAAGGCTCCAGTAGCTCCTTTTCTCCTTTGCTCGGGTTTGCTTCGTGTATACTCCGTATACAGCCCGTATATACTCCGTCCAGAACGGAAACGAACGGAATATATACGGAGTATATACGGAGTTGATGCGACTGTATCCCGAAGCAAACCCGAGCCAGAGGCGAATAAGACCGGAAGAAAAAGCGAACCG
>DATAGL010000451.1:0-2938 GCA_036263755.1 Chitinophagaceae bacterium
CTGGCCTTATTTCCAGGGCGACAACAAGCCGTACAACGAGTTCAATGCCGACAGCAACAAGGTGGGCGCACCCTTCGACCCGGCCCGGCCGCTCAACAAGTCGCGCAACAATACCGGTCTGACCGAGCTGCCCCCGGCGCAGAAAGCCTTTATCTGGTACCCCTACGGCCTGTCGGAAGAGTTCCCGATGCTGGGCTCGGCCGGCCGCAGCGCCACCGGCGGACCCGTATACCGCAAGGCCGATTTCAAAAACGCCAAGAGTCCTTACCCCGAATACTACGAAGGCAAATGGTTCATCGTGGACTTCATGCGCGGCTGGATCATGGTCGTAAGCATGGACGAGAACGGCAACTATAAATCCATGGAGCGCTTCCTGCCGAAGGAAGGCTTTTCCTCCGCCATCGATATGGATTTCAGTCCGTACGACGGCGACCTCTATGTGCTCGAATACGGAACCGCCTGGTTCAAGGGCAATACGAACGCCCGCCTCGTGCGCATCGAGTACAATGCCGGCAACCGCAAGCCCGAAGTGCTCATCGGTGCCAACAAGACCTCCGGCGCCCTGCCCCTGAACGTGCAGCTGAACACCACCGGTACCGTGGATTACGACGGCGACGAGCTGACCTACTCCTGGAAAGTGACCGGCGGCGGGGCCACGCGCACCCTCAAAGGTGCCAGCCCTACCGTGAAGTTCGACAAGCCCGGCACCTATAAAGTAACGCTGACCGCTACCGATCCGAAAGGACTGAGCAACAGCAAGACCCTCGAGATCAAGGCCGGTAACGAGCCCCCGGCCGTAGCCATCGACCTGGGCAAGGCCAACCGCACCTTCTACTTCCCCGGCAACACGCTGAACTATGCGGTGAAGGTGTCGGACAAGGAAGACGGCAGCCTCGCTTCCGGCCGCATCACGCCGGCCCAGGTAGCGGTGAGCATCGACTACCTGCCCATCGGCTACGACCAGATCGAAGCTTCGCAAACGCACCGCGGCGTGGACATGAGCGCCTTCAATACCACCGGCCAGATCCTCATCAGCCGCAACGACTGCAAGAGCTGTCATACGATGGACAAGAAGTCGGTAGGACCGAGCTACCTGCAGGTGGCCCGCAAGTACAAGGGCACGCCGGGCAATATTGATAAGCTGGCCCGCAAGATCATCCAGGGCGGCGGCGGCGTATGGGGTGAGCACGCGATGAGCGCCCACCCGCAGCTGGCCGTGACCGATGCCCGCTCCATGGCGGAGTACATCGTGAACCTCGACGAGAAAAAAGCGGCCGTGAAGAGCCGCCCGGTGAAAGGTACCTATACGCTCTCCGATACGGTGAAGACCAAAGGCACCTATATCCTGCGCGCCGCCTACCGCGACCGCGGTACCGCCGCCATGCAGCCCATTGTATCGGAAGAAGTGGTGATCCTGCGCCACCCGCAGCTGCTGCCCGACCTGGCCGACGATGCGAAGAACACCAACCTGATCACGACGCTGAACAAGCAGTTCTTCGTGATCGCCCCGGTGAGCTACCTCGCCTATAAGGACATCGACCTGACGGGCATTGCTTCCATTGACTTCTCCGTGCAGGCCAACACCCGCTTTGCGGCCGCCGGCGGGGTCATTGAAGTACGCCTCGACAGCCCGGACGGCACCCTCATCGGGCAGACGCCGATGGTAGAGGTGACTGCCCCGCCGCAGCGCCCCGCGCAGCAGCCGGCTGCCGGTACCGCACCCGCCCAGGGCACGACGACCGCCCCGGCCCAGACACAGCCGGCCGCTCCGCGCCGTACGGGTCCCTATTCGGCCCCCCTGCAGCCCACGACCGGCAAACACACGCTGTACTTTGTGTTCCGCAACGACAAAGCCACACCCGGACAAACGCTGATGCAGGTCTCCAATATTGAAGTGAAGCAGGCGAAGGAGGTGGCGGGGAATTAGGAGTTGGGAATTTGGAATTAGTTGATCAGTTGAATGGTTAATAAGTTGATAAGGGTCCTGTAAGGGGACCCTTATTGATTTACGATGTATGGTGTACGATGTACGATGTGTTTACAGGTACCGTGGTGTCATTTAGGTAGCAGCAATGTTTCGCGCAGAGCTCACGGAGAAAAGGAGGAATCACAGATGACGCTGATGTGGGCGCTGATAACGCTGATAAATCCTCAAGTAGACGATCTCTTTTGGGTGGCCCAGCGCCTTATTCCGCGTCTGGTCTAGGAGGCGTACTGCTGTAGGATGAGCAGCGGAATAGAAGCGCCCCCGCAGGGTATACCTCCTTTAAAATAAAAGCACGCTCTTCCATGCCTAAGCCAAGTCTCAAAACCTAAAGTTTCTTCGTGCGCGCGGGCTGCCTGCCCACGCGGACGTGTGCCGCCACAGGCGGTAGCGGTTGGGCAGGCTTGAACTTTTTTGGTTCTTTTTTGCTTCAAGGCAAAAAAGAACATAAGCACCACCTGCGGAGTGCCGCAAAAAGAAAAACACTTCTGATGAGGAAATCCCTTGCAGCTTGCAGCTTGAAGCTTGAAGCTTGCAGCTAACACCAAATGAAGTGTGCCACCCTTCTAGGCAGCACACTTGCGTCTATCCTTTGAAAACCGCCAAAAAAATGGGGAATACCGGCTGCTCAGGGCCGGGCATGCGCCACATGGCCATCGGGGATGGACATGAAGCCGAAATAACCGCTGCATTCGGGGCAGTATACTTCCACGGCATCGGTGAGCATAAGGTACTCCTGCGCCGTGTCGGCGCCCTTGCCGGTCCATCCGCATTTGGTGCAGTGAAGCGGCTGGTCGTGGAAGTCGGAGAGGGAGAATTCGGCGTGCATGGTTGGGTGTATCAGTCCTGTAAAAGTCACTTATGCGCCGCTAAATACAAATACTTAGAATTGGGTATTTTGGGCTTTTGACTCCTGCAACCGGTTGTATTTCTACTATTTATCCGGGGGTTAGG
>DATAGL010000452.1:0-3097 GCA_036263755.1 Chitinophagaceae bacterium
CGGGGTTTTTGCTTTGCAGCACCTTGTCCAGAGACGCTGGATTATTGAATCTGTACCTGTATGATATTAGCAGGGGCCTTCGGGCCTTCATTGGAAATGAACGCTTCCCCTTCCGGGCTGAACGTCAATCCTTCCGGCTGCGCAAACGCCTTGCCCAGGGACAGCCGCTGTTTTACCGTACCGGCTGCATCCATGATGAGCAGGCCGGCCTGCGGGCCGTCCACCACGTAAATGTCCCGGGTGAGGGGATGAATGCCAATGGCGGAGGGACGAATCCCTTTATTCTTTTTGCCCCCCTTTCCATTATGGGCCGTTTCGCCGGCTTCGATCCGGAGCACGGGTTCCTCCCGGAGCTTTTTTTGCTTCAGGTCGAAAGCGTACACGCCCTTGTAGCCCTGACCGCCGGGCTCCTCGTCCTTCACGGCCAGGAGCAGGCGGTTCCCGGCTCCATCGTAGCACAAGCCTTCCACGTTGTGTTCTGCGGTCAGCGGGGTGGCGTAGTTGACCGGCTTGCCCCCGTTCAGGGGTACTTCAAAAAGGTGGCCGTCGGCCCGCACCACGTAGACGGTTTGCCCGTGCAGCGTAATCCCCTCGTAGTCACCTGCCGGGCCGAAGGGCAGTTCCTTTTCAATGGCACCGGTTTGGCGGTTAAACACAAAAACTGTCCCTTCTTCATCCTGCACGCACACAAACCGCTGCCCGTCGAGGTAAGCGATGCCCGACACTTCCTTCAGGCGGTCAGGGAGCTCCCATTTCTGCCGGATCTGAACATCTGCGGCTGCCGGTTCGTCGCCCTTCTTTTTGTTTTCTTTTTTCCCTGCCTTTGCTGCGGCCACCACGGTAGGCTGCGCACCGGTAACCAGGCCGGTGATATCCCTGTGAAAGATAAAACCACCCGTCACCACTACAATCGCTATCAATACTCCGAATCGCATATCGTTTACATTTTGCGTGAATGAATCAGTTACGCCCGTCCGTTGTCCGGACCGTCGTATCCGTTTTCTCTGCTCCCGTTTCTCTTAGTACCACCACCAGACCCCTACCCTTGCGGGACTCCAGAACCAGCTGATACAAAGTCCTGCCGGCTCCTGCCAGGCGCCCGGCTTCCGTGATGCGGTAACCCCCATAGCGCTGCCGCACGGCCCTGCGCACCGGTTCCGGCAGCGCTGCCACCGGTATGCTTGTGCTCCGGCCCAGCACCTTTCCGGTAGCGCTTACCTGCACCTGCCATTCTTCCCCGCTTTTTGTTTCCACACGGGCCTTGTATTGCCCGCCTTCCTGTTCCCAGTTAAAATCCGCACCGGGGTATTGCTGCTGCACGGCGTTCCGGACTACAGCCGGCACCTCTGCTGCAGGGATGCCCTCATCGCTGCAGGAAAGCAGGGATGCAAAGGCGCACAGGAAAAGGAACTGTTGCTTCATAGGTGTCTTTTGGTGCTACAAAGCTCCGGATCAAATCGGGAAAGAATTGGGAATGGCATTCGATTGTGCGGTCAGCCGAAAGAAAGGGTGAAAACATGCCGGCCTTCGGAAAAAGCATAGGTAACGGGGAACCGGTAGAGGTCGGCAATGGCCTTTACAATCGCGAGGCCGAGCCCGGTAGAGCCCTGCGCCTGCCGCTCTTTGGAAAACCGCCGGAACAGCTGGTCCTCCTTCAGCGGCCTGCCGGCACCGGTATTGCTGACCTGCAGAGAGCGGGCGGTTACCGTGACCCAGATGGCTCCGCCCGGCCGGTTGTGCACTACCGCATTTTTAAACAGGTTGACCACGAGGACGGATGCCAGCTCGGGGTTCATGTTTACGCTCAGGGGCGCTTCCGTTGCGAGGTGCACGGTGAGCCGGCTGAAGGCCAGCTGGTCTTCAAAATCTTCGGCCGCTTTCCGGACCAGCTCCTGCACGGCCACCGGCTCCTGCGACAGGTACTGATTATTTTCGATCTTTGAAAGCAGCAGGAGGGAACGGTTGAGCCGCGACAGCCGCTCCAGGTTGTCCAGGGCGGAGGCCAGCAATTTCCACTCCTCCTCCTCCAGCTGTACGCGCTGCGCCAGGGATTCGAGCTTGCTGATGCTGATCGCCACGGGGGTCTGCAGCTCATGCGCGGCATGCTCGATGAAATGCTTCTGGCTGTTGTAGCTGTCCACGTTCTGTTGCACCATGTGCGTGATCGTATCGTTCAGGAGCCGGAACTCTTCGATGCGGGCCGGGGCCACGCTGATGGTACCTTTTTCGAGCCGGAAACGCCGCAGCTGTTCCAGTAAAAAGTAGAAAGGCCGCCAGAGCCGCTTCAGGAAAAATTTGTTAAGCAGGAGAATGGAAGCCAAAAGGCCGGCATACAGCCATACCAGCGCATGCAGCAGCTCGCTGACCAGGTCGTCTTCCTCTACCATGGAGGTGGCCACCTGCAACTGGTAGAAACGGTCGTGCTGCCGGAAAACCGTCCGCAGCAGGCGAACCGGCTCAAAGTCCTGCTCGTTCTGCATGAACATCATCGTATCCACGTAAACATCCCGGAACCCGGCGGCTCCCTGCGCCGGTATCTCCCGTATCGTATAGCCGCGCGCTCCGAATTCGGGCGTTTGAAGCAGCTGCGTATCGCGGGTCACCTGCTGCAGGATCAGCCCTTTCTGGTTGTCCAGCCCGTCGTCGATGCTGTCTTCTATTTCATCCAGCATGGCATAATAGAACAGGCCGGCCCACATGGAAAGCAGGACCAGCAGGAGCACCGCCAGGTATGCCGTTGTATAGTTCAGCAGCTTCATGCATCTACCAGTTTATACCCGATGCCGTATACGGCGGTGATCTCTACCTGCGCCTGGTGCTCTTTCAGCTTTTTCCTCAGGTTCTTGATCTGGGAATAAATAAAGTCGAAGGAGTGCACTTCGTCGATATAATCGCCCCAGACATGTTCGGCCAGCGCTGTTTTGTGCACCAGGCGGTTGCGGTTCACGGACAGGTACAGCAAAACATCAAACTCCTTCCGGTTCAGCGAAACCGGGGTACCGTTTATGTGCACTGTCCGCTGAAGGGTATCGATCTGCAGGTTGTTCACCTCCAGCAGGGAGCTGCCGCCCAGCGTGCGGCGGCGGATGAGGGAATT
>DATAGL010000453.1:0-1620 GCA_036263755.1 Chitinophagaceae bacterium
GGCATTGTTCGGGCAGGTCGTTCAGGGCCTCCCGGAGGCGGGCTTCCAGTTCTTTTGCCTGGATGGGCGGCGTTTCCTCCGTGCCGCCGGAAGCCAGCTGATAGGAAGTATGCATCTGGTAAACGGTTTTCCGCTGTTCGCGCTTCAGGTAGTTGAGGCTTTCATTGTGCACCGCGCGGTAGAGGTAAGCCGCCACCGAACCTGATATGGTCAGGCGTTCGGCCCGTTCCCAAAGCCGCAGGAATACGTTCTGCACCATTTCCTCGGCGGCCATTTCATCGCGCACCATGGTAAAAGCATACGCATGCAGGCTCTTGAACCAGGTGGTAAATACCTGCTCAAACGCCGCTTCATCCCGTCTGCCCAGCAGGGCAATCAGCTCTGGTTCCCTGTCATCCATCCGGTAAAATTGAAAGCTCGATCCGATTGTAACCGTCTGCGCCAAAAGTAGTTTTAAATACAACAACCGGGAAACCGTTCACCCCTATTCCCCCGTTAACATTTTTTTAAGTACCGGTCAGCTGCGCCCAGATCAGCCCGCGGATGTCGGTGGCGGCTACCGGTCCCTTAGCCCCTGCCCCATCAGTGATCAGCACCGGGTGAAAGGCTTCCGGGATTTCGGTGGAGCCATGCGAGCCTTTCACCAGGGAAGCATCCAGGGGGATCACATCCATCACGTAACGAAAGCCGGCTTTTTTGCGCAGGAGCTTATAAGCCGCCCGGGCCTTGGAAGTCATGAACAGCTCCACGGGGTCGTACCCCGGTTTTTTATGAATGTCCACCACGCGGGCATAGTCAGGTGCCCGGGCGTCGTCGAGCCAGAAATAATAGGTGAACCAGCTGCGGCTGTCGGCCATGGCCACCAGGTCGCCCGACCGTTCATGGTCCAGGCCCCGGGCTTTCTGCGCTTCCCGGTCCAGCACCCGTGCTACGCCCGGCGTCTGCTGCAGCAGGGCGGCCGCTTCCTCCTGCAGCGAAGGATCGTTCAGGTAAATATGCGCCACCTGGTGGTCGGCCACGGCAAATGCGCGGGAAGCCCCTGCATCGAGCAGTTCGGTCCCCCGCTCCTCCCGTACCGCCACCCAGCCCTTGGCACGCAGCAGCCGGTTGAGGTGAATGGGACGGTCCACCGGCGTAATGCCGTATTCGGAAAGGAGGAGGATACGGGCGTTTTTCTGCCGGTAATAGTCCACCAGCCCTTTTACCACGGCATCCACCTCCTGAAGGTCCTGCGCGATCTTTCCGAAATCGGGCCCGAATTTCTGCAGGCAGTAATCGAGGTGGGGCAGGTAAATAAGAGTCAGTGTGGGATCATGTTTTTTGTCGACATACACCGAAGCATCGGCGATCCATTGCGTGGATTTGATGCTGGAGCCCGGGCCCCAGAACTGGAACAGCGGGAAGGTGCCCAGCGCCGCCTGCAGCTCATCGCGCAGGGAAGACGGGTGGGTATAGCAGTCGGGCAGCTTGCGGCCGTCGGCCAGGTACTGCGGACGGGGCGTACAGGAGAAATCCGCGGAGGAGTACATATTGTACCACCAGAACATTTTCGAGCAGGTAAAGGAAGGATCGAGCCGTTTTGCCGCTTCCCAGATCTTTTCCCCCTGCACCAGCTTGTTC
>DATAGL010000454.1:0-1977 GCA_036263755.1 Chitinophagaceae bacterium
GATGAAAGTTCGCTACGCCCGAATTGCGTAATTTGCCGGCATGCCTCCCGCAACGGTTACCCGGCCTACGTTTCAGCCCGACATTTCTTTCGAGGTACAGACCGAGCACCTGGAAGAGCGGTGTACCATCGTGCATTGCACGCTGCGCTATTTCACCCTCATCCGGATCTGGCCCACCACCTACCTCATTCAGGAGAACGGGACCCGCAAAAAGCTGCTTCATGCCTTCCAGATCGCGCCGTATCCCGACTGGAAGTTCGTGGGACCCAATCATTGCTTCACCCTTGTATTCGAAGGCCTCGACCGGGGCTGCCAGCGGTTTGACCTCCTGGAAGATATTCCCGAAGAAGGAGGTTTCTCCGTGCCGGGCATCCGGCGGAACGGACAGGATGTGTATTGGGTGGAGGTGGATTAGGTTTGGGGTTTGGGGTTTAAAGTTTAAAGTTTGTGGTTGGATTAAAGGATTTATGGTTGCGCGCAGAGCTAAGGAGAAAAGGAGGTAAGGAGGCATTAACATTTTGTGGCATATGCTTTCTATGTGCAGCTTTTGTTGCACGCAAAGGCGCTAAGAGCCGCAAAGACGCAGAGGATATGTTGTAACTTCAGTAGCTCCAAATTATTTCGTCAATCGTCAATCGTCAATCGTCAATCGTCAATCGTCAATCGTCAATCTGCATATTTGCACATTTGCACATTCACTTTCCCTCCCATTCACTTACAGATTCACCCATTCACCCATTGACCCATTCACTTCATAGCTATCGCTTCGGTAACCAGACGATCCGGCTGCAGGTGCCGGACCCGCAGGAAGTGCGGGCGCATTACCGGCGGCAGAAAGCCATTGATGCCGAAGCACCCCTGCCCTACTGGAGCCAGGTTTGGCCGGCCGCGGAAGGGCTTTGCCGCTACCTGGCGGCGCATACCGAAATGGTGCGCGATAAGGATGTACTGGAGCTGGCCGCCGGACTGGGCCTGCCTTCGCTGCTGGCGACCCGGTGGGCCCGTCACGTGGTGTGCACCGACAACCGGCCGGAAGCGCTGGACGTGGTGCTGCAGTCGGCCCGCCTGAACGGAAGCACCAACCTTTCGGTGCGGGTGCTGGACTGGAACCGGCTGCCTGAAGACCTGCACCCCGACATACTCCTGCTCTCGGATGTGAATTACGAGCCGGAAGCCTTTCCGGGATTGCTGGCGGCGCTGCAGTCCTTTCTGACCAAAGGAACGGTGATCCTGCTTTCCACGCCCCAGCGCTTATCGGCCAAACCGTTCCTCGAGCAGTTGCTGCCTTGGAAACGGGAGGAAACTGCGTACGAAGTGCAACAGGAACAGGAAGTCGTAAAGGTTTCGGTATGGAAGCTGTCGCAGTAAGTTGGCCCTCTTTTCCGGGTGGTTTATGATTGCCCTGGTCGGCAAGTATGCGGTTTTCTATCCTATACAGATTGGCAGACTTGAACCAAAACGCGACAATCCCAATGGAAAAACGGCCGGTAAGAAAAACCGGTGTGCTCAAAATGTTAAGCGACCGGGCAATCCTCTTTTCATCAGAATCCGGATAGGTACGGTCCTCTACTGGTACATCTGGGCAATTGAAAAAGCTCTACCCAACACTGCATCGGTATTTTGTCTTCCAAACGGCTGATGGTGTTTTGACCAGGAAAAGAAGGATCCATAACGGTAGCATTACCGGAAAGCAGCAGCGATGCAGCTTCCGGCCTTCTCCGATAAAATTCCCGAAAAATATCCTTCCTGCTCTTATGCAAATCTGCGCAGGGGTACATCCCAAGGGAAACCAACTGCCCATGCCCCACTACCTGCACCTCAGCCTTCCCGGAGCCTGCTCCGAAAACTGGAACGCCATGGATCCGCGCGCCGGGGGCCGCTTCTGCTCGTCCTGCAGCAAGACCGTGGTGGATTTTACCGGCATGACCGATACCGAACTTGCCCGGTTCTTCCAGAAACATAAAAGAGCCCTCTGCG
>DATAGL010000455.1:0-2442 GCA_036263755.1 Chitinophagaceae bacterium
AAGCCAGAGCAGCAGGATGAACGGCGGGTTCCAGGCGGCATAAAAAAGATAGCTGGCCAGGAGCAGGTTTATTTTTTTCACCTTCCAGGAAAAAGGAAGGTGGTGCAGCACCAGCATGATGGCGAAAAAGACGATAAAGGAAAAGGAATTGAACAACATGGCAGTCGGTTTTTAGCAGTTAAGGTTGCGTTGCAGAGTGCGGATGGGTGAACCAGCGGTGCTCCTGCAGCTGCTGCACGAGGGCACGGGTATAGTGCACGGCGTCGGCAGGGGCGAGGTGCGACCATTCGGGGCAGACCAGCCCGGCGGTTTCGGGGAAGTCGCGGAAATGGAGGCCGGGCGCTCCGGTGTGCTGCAGCAGCGCTTCCCAGTACTGGGTACGCGGATACTTTTGCTCTTCCGCTACCGCCATGGGGCCGGACGAAGGGGTGCGGACAAACAGTACCCGGCCACCCCGGCTGCGGATCTGGTCTACGGCGGCTTTCACTTCGTTCAGGATTTCCTCCAGCGCTTGGCCCGCGGGAGCCGGCGTGGGGTCACCCAGGATCAGCTTCTGCCAGATGTCCGTTTGCCGGCGGAGGTCTTCGGGGTTGGATAAGAAAAGGTCGGACATGTAGGTCTGCCGGTCGGCGGTGGTCCATTCAAAGCCCTTGGGAAAGGCGGGTACCGTGAAGACGCCCGGCCGGTCAGGCAGTTCCCATTCGTTGAGCAGGGCGGTGAGGGCAAACCTCCGTTCCTCGAGAAAGGCCAGCTTTCCTTCCAGGACGTGCTGGATGCGGGCGCTTACCTGCTCCGAGGGTGTGCTTTTCCGGTAGAAATGGAGGGCTTCCTGCGCCGATTGATGGAATACGGGGTTGCGTGAAAAGAACAGCACTTCGGTGATGTCCACCACCAGCTTTCCGCGGAACCGCTCATCGGCAGCCAGGTCCTTCAGCAGTTCCAGCGGGGAAGTGCCCACCAGTGAAAGCTGTACGGCTTTTTCGCCCGTAAGGGCCTGCCAGGTAGGTATGTCCAGATCGAATTTTATCCGGGAGGACCCGATGAAAACAGTGCCTTTTTCGGGCGTGATGTAGGCCTCCTTCCGTTTGCCGGCCCAGAGGGCCTTGTCGTCGTTAAAGGTGGGGGTAAAGCCCTGCGACCGCCAGTAGCCTTCCCAGGCGGCCAGGAAGCCCGCCAGCAGCAGAAGACAGAGCAGTCCGGCTTTGTGCAGTTGTGGAGTATGCATGGTTTTGGTTTAAGAAAGGTTGCGGGAGGGAGCGCGGCAGCGCCTACCGTCCGGAACAAAGTTTAAACATTGACCAGCCGGAAGCCAGCCCGAACCGTCCGTATGGAAAAAAAGGTTCATGAGTTGCGGGCCGGCTGCGGTGAATTGAGGGAAGCTGCCGGACCGCCGGAACCGCTACGGGTTATAGGCGCCGCCATGGGCCGGACTTTCTGCCCCTTCCGCCGGCGCTGATCTGATGGAATTGCCTTAACTTTCCCGTAAGCAAACAACTCCTGTTCACCCTTCATTCCTTCGCCATGCATCCGGATACTTTTGAAGCCAACCCAGGACTTTATTCCCCAGAACCCCTTACCTCCCGCAGGACGGTGATCAAAACACTGGCTGCCGGCGGCGCGGCCCTGCTTTTTTCACCCCAGGTTTTATGGTCGGCTACCCGCCCCAAAAAGGAAAAGCTGGGAGTTGCCCTTGTCGGACTCGGGTATTACAGTACCGACCTGCTGGCGCCGGCCTTGCAGCTAACCAGGCATTGCTACCTGGCGGGCATCGTAACGGGGACCCCGGCCAAGGCGGAGGCCTGGCAGAAAAAGTACAGCCTGAAGGAGGGGAATATCTACAACTACGAAAACTTCGACAAAATTGCCGATAATCCCGAGATCGATGTGGTGTACGTGGTATTGCCGCCTTCCCTGCACCGGGAGTATACCGTGCGGGCCGCCAATGCCGGCAAGCACGTCTGGTGTGAAAAACCCATGGCCGTTACCGCCCGCGAATGCCAGGACATGATCGATGCCTGCCGCCGGAATAAAAAAACACTGGCTATCGGCTACCGCCTGCAGCACGATCCGAACACGCAGGAATACCGGAAGATCGTCCGGCAAAAGCTGCTGGGAGACGTGCAAAGCGTGTCGTGCGGGGCCGGTTACCGCGAAGGACGCACCGACCACTGGAAGCAAAAAAAGGAGCTGGGCGGAGGCGCCCTCCTGGATATGGGCGTATATGCCATCCAGGGCGCGCGGATGGGTACGGGAATGGAACCGGTGGCCGTGTTGTCGGCCCAAACGTCCACCACCCGCCCGGAGATTTATAAGAACGGGCTTGATGAGACCGTAGTGGCCACGCTGGAGTTTCCCGGCGGTGTGCGGGCGGACATTAAAACCAGCTTTGGCGAGAACATCAATTTCCTGAATATCCGGTGCGCCAAAGGGGAGATCAAGGTG
>DATAGL010000456.1:0-11821 GCA_036263755.1 Chitinophagaceae bacterium
AAATAAGCAATATTCAATGTTCAATACTCAATGCGCAAAGGCCACCTACTTTGCGTAGATGGCCTTTGGCCTTATAACATTGAGTATTGAGTATTGAATATTCATCTTTGTTTCCCGGGTATTCCCTGCTCTTTAACCCGCAGCTGCCAGCCTATTTCGCCAGCCCATCCAGTGTAATGGCCAGGTAGTATAATCCTCCGATCGTTGGACCGGCCGCGTATTGAATGTACCGGTTGTTGAACAGGTTGGCGCCACCGGCTTTCAGGGTCGTCTTCCATTGCGGTATACGGTAGGTAACCTGGGCATCGATGACCTGGTAGGCCGGCACCACTCCGTTGGCCAGCGGGCTTTCCCAGAGGAAGCTGTCCTGCCATTTCCAAACGACATTGAACCCGAGGTTCATTACAATCTCCCGGTTGCCGAACGATACGTTGGTGATCCATTTCGGGGTATTGAAGCCGGTCACAAACACGTCGGCCTTACTGTTTTCCGAAATCGCATTGTAGTTTATATTTCCGGCAATGGTAAAGCGCTTGTAGAAGTTATACGTCAGGCCGAGCGCTGCACCGTAGTTGTGGTATTCGTTCTTTGCATTGGTGTACACCCGGTAGCGCGTCTGCTGCCCGCGGTTGGCCGCCACCATGGCCAGCACGGCTTCGTCCGTCTGCACGCGGATGGTATTGGCTTTCGGCACGGCCACTTCCACCTGTCCCAGGAACCCGCTGTACACATTGCTGTAAGCATCGATGTCGATTACCAGCTTGTTATCGAGCAGCACGCTTTTGTATCCTACCTCAAAAGAATGGATCCGTTCCGGCCGGGTAGCATCCAGCGCCGTCACCTGCAGCAGGCCTCGGTATTTCAGGGCAGCCGCCGTATCCACCACGCTTGCCGGAAGCGCCGGGTTGCGTTCTTTATTGTAAGCAGCGTTGAACGCATTCACCGAAGCCAGCGTATAGGAGTTGTCCAGGTATCCGAGTCCATCGTTGATATAGGAAAGACCACCTACCCGGCGCACATTGCCGTTGTTCACGAATGACAACGCCTCAAACAGGGCCGGGAAGCGAAAACCGTTCTGGTAGGATACCCTGAAGTTGTGCTTTTCGGCAGCCGTGTATACGAGCGCCAACCGGGGGTTGACCTTCGGGCTGAACTCCAGGTTATGATCGTAACGGAGCGAGGCAAAAACTTTCAGTTTTTCATCAAAGAACGTCCTGGTCAACTGGGCAAACGCACCGTATTTTTTATAATACACATTCTTTCCGCCGGGCTCCGTGCGCTTTTCGAGGGGCTTGCTGAAATCCACGAAGTTGTTGCCGTCGGGGATCACTTCGTATACCCGCACGTCGGCTCCTGCCAGCAGGTTGAAGGCCTTTACCTTTTCGCTGAAGTCGTACTGGAAATCGGTATGGTACATCCGGCTGCGCTGCGAAAGCCAGGCCCCGCCCGTTGCAGGCGCACCGGAAACCACAGCGGCATGGTCCCAGTTGTTGATGCCCCGGATCGTTTGCACCAGGTTGCGAAAAGCATCGGTACCGGGTACCGCACGGCCGGCATCGGCAGCCGCCCGGGCTACCCGCATGGCCGCGTCCAGATCGGCACCGTCCGGATCCTTATCCAGTTCGGCCTGCAGGGCGGCTTTGAACTTCGTTCCCCATGCACCGTTGGAACCACCGCCGGTGAGGTCGAGGTTGTCGGCCATCGGCTTTACATTGTAGGAATCACCCGTGTTTTCAATGGACACATACGAGCGGATGAAATAATGGGCGCCTTTCAGTTCCACGCGGTGGTTTTGTACCAGCACGTTATCGAGCTGGATCTTATTGCCGCGCTGGAATACGCCGTCCATCTTGCCGATGCGGTAAGCATAAGACAACTCGGCGTTTTCGGAAATGCGGTAATGCAGGGCCGCATCGGCCTTCAGGTTGTCCACCGTGGGGCTGACCAGGTCCTTTTCCCAGTAGCCGGTACGGCGCAGGATAAAGGTGCGGTTCTGTCCCCGGTAATTCACTCCATTGATGGTTACAGCATTATTATTCTCGTCGCCGTATTTGTTCCAGGCATCATAGGCCACGTTGCTGGCGCCGTTCAGTTCCGTAAAACCCGGATTGGCCGTATTGAGGTTATTGGGATTCTGATCGGTCCGGGTGTCGGACCGCCAGTCGGTCCCGCGCAGGTAACTGAAATTCACTTTGAACGCCCAGCGGTTCTGCCAGGCCTTTGCATACCGAAGGGCAGTTTCGGTCAGCACGCTCGGGCTATGGTCGGTGCCCTCCACATGGTTCACGCCCGTCTTCTGGTAGATGCTGAGGCCCTGGTGCAGGAACGGGCTCTTGGTGATGAGGTTCGCCATGCCGTTGATGGCATTCATGCCATACAGGGCAGAGGCGGCCCCGGGGGTGATTTCCACGGATTGTATGTCGAGTTCCGTCGGACCGATGGCATTTCCGAGGGGCACACCCAGGGTGGCCGCCTGCATATCCACCCCGTCCACGAGCTGCAGGAAGCGGAAGTTGTTCGGAATGTTGAAGCCGCGGGTGTTCGGCACTTTGAACGTAAGGCTGGATGTGGTCATCTGAACGCCTTTCACGTTCTCGAGCGCATCGTAAAAAGAAGGCGCGGGGGTTTCGCGGATGGCGCGGATGTCGAGCTTTTCAATGGCCACCGGTGACCGGAGACGGCTTTCCTCCACCCGGGAAGCGGTCACGACCACTTCCTTTCCCAGAACGGTTTGGGTCAGGAGGGCAATGTGCAGTTCAGACTGGGGGCTTTTCACTTCGAATTCCTGGTTCTGAAAACCGACAGAAGAAAAGCTGAGGGTAAAGGGAAAACGGAGGCGGGTGCGAAGGGTAAAATAACCGGAATCGTTGGTGATGGTGCCGGTTACGGCACCCTTGATGGAAACGCTTACGCCGGCCATGGGCAGCCGTGTTTCGTTGTCGGTCACCTGTCCGGTTATTTCGATCAGGTTGTTTTCCTGTGCCCGCAGGCCGCCGGAAATGAGAAGGATGAGCAGCAGCAGGCCCTGAAACAATGCGGGTCGGAAATAAACAGTTGCGGTTGGTTTCATGCTGTTTTGTTTATTCTATTAGTCTATTTTTTTACTATACTAATCTGACAAAAGTCTATTGAATTAATAGACTTTTTATGCCTAAAAAAACTCCGTTTGACGGGAGTTACCGGTGCCGTGCTTACAGCACCTTCACCAGGATCCGCAGGCTCCAGACAATGACCAGGATACCCAGCAGGATAAAAGAGGTTTTACGCGGCAGCTTTCCGGTCAGCCGGGCCGCCAGCGGTGCTGCCACCAGCCCCCCGATGATCAGCGCCACGATGGCCTGCCAGTGGGTGATACCGAGCATGGTGAAAAAGGTAAAGGCGGAAGCAAGGGTGACGAAAAATTCTGTCAGGCTCACTGAGCCGATCACATATTTGGGGCTTCTTCCCTTCGTGATCAGCGTGGTGGTCACGATCGGGCCCCATCCCCCGCCGCCAAAAGAATCCAGGAAGCCACCGGCCCCGGCGAGCCAGCCGTAGGCACGGAATTTCTTCTGGACTTTCTGGGTTTTGAACGCGTTGGTAATGATGCGGATGCCCAGCAGCAGGGTGTACACCGCCATGATCGGACGCAGGTACCCGACATGGGTTTCGCCGAATTTGCTCAGGAGCACCGCACCCAGGATAGCACCGATCACCCCGGGAATAAGCAGGGCCTTGAACAGTTTTTTATTGACGTTGCCGAACCGGTAATGGCTGTACCCCGATGCGCCCGAGGCAAACATTTCCGCAGTGTGAATGGATCCGGATATGGCAGCCGGCGAGATACCGGCGGAGTTCAGGATAGTGGCAGAGGTTACGCCGTAGCCCATGCCCAGGGCGCCGTCCACCAGCTGGGCCAGGAACCCGGCCAGCACCATCCAGTGAAAGTTTTTATCGAGGGTTCCGTAAAATGCCACGGCATCATCCCTCATCTGTCCGAGCGGCAGGTAAGAGAAAATAAAATGCCCGATAAGCATCAGGGCAAAGGCCAGCAGGGAATAGGTCGCAATTTTTCTCCAGCGGTTGTCCTTTTCCGTTTCTTTTTCCACCAGCACCCGGGTCAGCTTGTTCAGCTTCTCTACTTTGTATTCAAAATTCCCGTTCAGCCGGTTGCGGATCTTGTGCAGGTTGCCGATCACTTCATTCAACCCGTCGGGAAGCGCTTCGTAGAGCACTTCCTTCAGGCGCTTGGCGGTAGTGGGCGATTTGCCATTGGTGGAGATGGCAATTTTCAGGTCGCCTTTCTGCACAATGGAAGAAAGGTAAAAATCACAGAGCTCGGGTTTGTCGGCCACGTTGACCAGCTTTCCTTTTTCCCGGGCGGTGGCGCGGATCTGTGCGCTCAGGGGTACATCATTTACCGCTGCTATGACTAGGTCGGCAGCTTCAATATCTTCTTCCCGGTACGCACGCAACTGCAGTTGCACCTGCGGATGGCGCTCCGCCAGCTGGTAGATCTCAGGCTTGATGGTCAGCGACACCAGGGTAACCGGGGCTGCGGGGGCGTTCTGCAGCACGGCGGACAACTTTTCCAGGCCCACATTTCCCCCGCCGATCACGAGCAACTTCAGCTCTTCCAGCTTCAGGAAGACGGGGAAAAGCCGGTTGGCAGCTTCCGGTGCGGCATCCGCCTTTTCAGTTTTTGTTTTCGGTGTCACTTCGTTTATACTTTATGGTGTGGCAGCTTTCCGGCGGCGCAGGTCCAGGTTCTGAAAATAACCGATCCGGGCTACGTTGAGGTACCGGTACCGGTTGCCGGCGGGCAGCTGCTGAAACACGTTCAGGTAACCGAACTGCAACGTGTTGTGCCGGTTGATGTGGTAATGAAACCCAAGAAACAGGCGGTTCTGGTCAAAGGTATTCTGTACGATCTCTTTTCCGAAATTGAGCATCACTTCATCGTTGACCACCAGCGAAACCGTACCCGGCTCAAAAGCCCTGGCCCCCAGCGGGGTATTCAGCAGGAAATTGTACCGGGCTCGGTAGTTGAAACTGTACTTGTCCTCTCCCGGCTGTAGCGTTACGGCTTTTTTCCGGAACCGCTCCTCCAGGCGCACCCATTGCATCAGGCGGAGCCGAGGGTAAGACGTATGCCATTGCAGCTGTTGCCAGGGCCGGTGCTCCGGAGTGGAAAAGCCCTCGATCTCCGGCAGGTAAGCATAACCGGCCGTCAGCTTCGCATGGTCGTTCAGGTAGTAGGTCAACCCGGCACGGGGCAAAACCGCGGAAATCTTGGAAAAATAGTCTTCCCTTGTCCGCACCTGGCCTTCCAGCCACAGACCCCAGCGCTGGGACAACCGGGTCTGGTTAAAATAACCCAGCCATACCTGTCCTTCGGTAGTGGTCACTTTCTGTGCAACAGCAGGCGCTGCTCCGAACATCAAAACCAGACTGAAAAAAAATGCGCTCTTCATGTATTGTCAAACAATTATCCTACAAAAGTAGTAGACCACTGCCTTCCCTGCAAATAATCATTCCGTTTAAGCCCGGAAGACCGGTCCGCCACCGGGTCAACCCCGGTCCTGCCCTGTCCTGGGCTAAACATTCCATAGCCCTAATCATCCGTGCCCGGTACCGGGAGCGCCGCCCCCTTTTCCTTGCGGTGAAGGTTCAGGTTATGGAGGAGGAAAATGCGGGCCACGTGCGATTGCCGGAACCGGTCGGCAGGGGATTGCTGTTGCCAGATATGCAGGTATCCCGCCTGCAGGAAAAAGGACGGATGCAGCTGCCAGTTGCAACCGAGAAAAAACCGGTGCTGGTCAAATCCCTGGGTGACCCCCCTACCAAAGTTCACCATCAGCTCTTCGGAGCCGACAAGGGTAACGGGTCCGGGCTTTCCTTCCTTAGTACGTAGCGGGTACTGGAGGATAAAGGCATGGCGGAGGCGGTGATTGAAACCAAACCCCTTGGCCAGGCTGTCGCTTCCTATGCGGTGCCGCCAGCGTTGCTCTGCCCGGGTTCGCTGTTGCAGGCGCAGCCTTCCGCCCCCTTCCCAGATAACCTGTTGCCAGCCCCGGTGCTCCGGGCGTGCCGCTTTCTGATGACCTTCACCGGGATAGTGATGAAAATAAGCATAGCCGGCACCGGCCTGTGCCTTTTCGGAAAGCCGGTATCCGAGCCCAGTTCGCGCGGCTGCCTGGAAACGTCCCTGTACGAAATCCTGGCCCGTACGGAAGTGTACATCGGTCAGTACCATCCACCGTTCACTCACCCGCAATACCTGAACGTAGCCCGCCCAGGTCTGCTGCACCGTATAGGTACGCTTTTGCGCCCCTGCCCTGTGGAACAGCATACAAACGGCAGAAAGCAGCAAGAGTCGCAAGGGGTTCAGCAGCATATTCAATAATCTGGGCTCATGAGGTATGGGTACGGGTGTAACAGGAATGGTTCCAAACCGGGAAGGTTGCCCAGCTGTTCACAGCACGAAAGCACCGTAGCTGTTGGATCATTATTTCGGCCCCGGAAAGTTTCCGGCATTCCGGAGCTGAAAGGACTAACTATCGGAGCAACGTTCCGTTAGCCTGCCAGAACCGCCCGGCGGGAATAGTCGCCGAAGGTCTCGCCTGCCCCGCGCCCGTTCTTGTATTCCCCGAACAACGCATCCAGTTCACTGAGGATCGCCGGTTCATCCAGGCTTTCCTTGTACAGGGTATTCAGCCGGGTACCTACCCGGTCGCCGCCTACATAAAGGTTGTATTTTCCGGGACCGGTACCGACAAAGCCGATCTCGGCGGCAAAGGGCCGGGCACAGCCGTTGGGACAACCCGTCATCCGCATTACGATTTCTTCCCGGAGCAGGTCGTGCTTCTCCAGGATATTTTCAATCTTGGTCAGTAGCGAAGGCATATAGCGTTGGGCTTCTGCAAGTGCCAGCGGACAGGTAGGCAGCGCCACGCAGGCCACGGCATTTTTGCGGACCAAGGAGGCCGCCTCCGTATGGGCTACGATGCCAAAACGCACCAGGATGGCTTCAATCTCCTTCCGGTCTCCTTTTTTGATATCGGATACCAGTACGTTCTGGTTACAGGTAAACCGGATGTTGGCCTTCCCGGTTTTTGCCACTTCCAGCAGTGCCGTTTTCAGCGGGAGGTTTTCGCTGTCGTATACCCGGCCGTTCTCCACGAATACCGTGTAGTGCGAAAGACCCCGGCTGTCGGTGGTCCACCCGTAGGTATCGGAGCGTGTACCGAACGCAAAAGGCCTCGGCTCTTCCATCGCGAAGCCCGCGCGGCGCTCCACTTCATGACGGTACCAGTCGGCCCCGTATTTATCGACCGTGTATTTGAGGCGGGCCTGCTTACGGTCGCTCCGGTTGCCGTAATCGCGCTGTACGGTGAGCACTTCATAAACCGCCTTCAGCAGCTTTTCCTTTGTATCCACAAAACCGATCACGCTGGCCAGGCGGGGGTAGTGATCCGGGTTTCCATGCGTGGCAGACATACCGCCGCCCACGGCAATGTTGAATCCCTTGAGTTTGCCCTTTTCTTCGATGGCGATCAGCGCCAGGTCATTGGTCAGCACATCCACATCATTGACCGGCGGAATGGCAATGGCGATCTTGAATTTGCGGGGCATATACCGGTTCTGGTACAGCGGATCTTCTTCCAGTTCCTTTTCAACCAGCTTTTCGGCATCCAGCCAGATTTCATAGTAGCCGTGGGTCTTGGGCAGGAGCATTTCCGTAATCTCGTTGGCAATCCCATACACTTCGGTATGCAGGGGCGAATCGTGCGGATTGGCCGTCATGATCACGTTCCGGTTGATATCGCCGCAGGTGGCAATGGTGGTCAGGTTGGCCTCATTGAATGCTTTCAGCGTGGGCTTTACCTTCGACTTCAGCACACCGTGCAGCTGGATCGTCTGCCGCGTGGTGATCTTGATCACGCCCGTGGAATGCTCGCCTGCCACGTGGTGCAGGGCAATCCATTGCTCCGGGGAAATAAAGCCACCCGTCAGGCGCAGGCGGATCATGAAGGAATACAGCCGCTCCAGCTTTTTGGCGGCCCGCTCCTCGCGGCGGTCGCGGTCGTCCTGGATGTACATTCCATGGAACCGGACCAGTGCCGTATCGTCGTCCGAAATATTTCCGGTGATCTCATTGGCAATGCCGTCGGCCAGCGTTCCCCGCAGGTTATCGGAAGCCATTTTGATGCGTTCCGTGCTGCTCAGGTTCTCTTTATTGTTATTGTCTGCCATTTCGTAGTGAATTAGTCAATAGGTGAATGAGTGAATCCTTTGGTGAATCGGCGTTTTTAAACCGCAAATCATAGCTCCTGAAAAGTGAATGTTGCCATCATCTGCACATTTGCACATATGCATATCTGCACATTTACATATCTGCACATCAATACACATCCTTCAGGTACCGTCCTTCCTCTTTCATGGCGTTCAGGTATTCAACCGCGCCCTCCTTCGAGTGCCCGCCGAATTCCTCGATGATCTGCAGAATCATGTTTTCCACGTCCACACTCATCGGCTCCTTGGCACCGCAGATATAAACGAAGGCGCCGTTATTCAGCCAGTGGTAGAACTCCTGTCCTTCGCGGTGCATCTTGTGCTGCACGTAAATCTTTTCCTTCTGGTCGCGCGAAAAGGCCACATTGAGCCTGGTGAGCACGCCGGTATCCACCCAGTTGAGCAGTTCCGTCTGGTACAGGAAGTCGGTAACGAAATGCTGGTCGCCAAAAAAGAGCCAGTTCTTTCCGGAAGCGCCTGTGGCATCCCGGTGTGCCAGGAAGGACCGGAAGGGCGCAATACCGGTACCGGGACCGATCATAATGATATCCTGGTCATCGGCAGGCAGGCGGAACTGGTTGTTGCGCTGGATATAAAAATCCAGGCTGGAGTTTTCCGGCAGGCTTGCCAGCCAGTCGGAGCACAGGCCGCACTTCTGCTCCTCGTTCACCCAGAAGCGGTCCCGGGCTACAGTGATATGCACCTCGCCGCTGTGCGCTTCCGGTGAGGAGGCAATGGAGTACAGGCGTGGGGCTATGGGTTCCAGTATTTCAAGCAAAGTATCGAACTGCCCGGCTTCTTTCAGCGGGTAGATCCGGAGCAGGTCGGTCAGGCTCATGCGGGTGGCCGGGATATCATGACCGGTGATCGTGGCATATTTGGCAATCAGCCGCTCGGGCAGGTAAACCAGGTTCACCTTTTTATGAAGCAGGTTGTACAGCGTAAAGGTCTCCCCTTTGTACGACACCGTTTTTTCGCGTTCGGCACTGGCCAGACGGATCACTTCTTCCACCAGGTCCGGAGCATTTTCCGGGATCACGCCCAGAGCATCTCCCGGCTGGTAGTCCAGTTCATCTGCTGTCAGCTCCATATGGTAGGTTTCCTTGTTGGAGCCGTGGTCGTTCAGGTTGATGCTGGTGACAATGGTGCCGTTGTAGATTTTTCGTCCCGCCGGCTTTTTCGGCTGTGCTACCGTGATGCCGGCCGGTAATGCCGGACCGCTGCTGCTGCCGGTCTGGTGCAGTTGATCCAGGACACTGTCGAACCAGCCATTGGCTTCTTCCTCGTAATCGATATCGCACTTCTGCAGGTTCACGATGCGCTGGCCGCCCAGCTTTTTCAGCTGTTCATCCACGTCTTCGCCGGCCTTGCAGAACAAAGGATACGAAGTGTCGCCCAGGGCGAGGACACCATACTTCATCTTATCCAGGCGGAAACCGTTGAGGTGGATGTGGTCGTAAAATTTCTTGGCTGCGGCCGGAGGTTCGCCGTCGCCGTGGGTGCTGATGACCGCAAAAAAGTATTCTTCACGGGCCAGGTCGCTGAGACGGTACTGGTCAAGGCTCACCACTTTGGCATTGATGCCTTTTTTCTTGGCGCGGGCGGCAAAATCGGAAGCCACTTTCTTGGAGTTTCCGGTTTCCGTTCCGTAAGCGATCGTGATCTTACCCACGGCCGGTTTGGCCGATGGAGCCGGTGCTGCTTGTGCCGCCGTCCCAGCTGTACCGCTTTTGGAAACCACGCCCGAAAGGTAGCCGCTCATCCAGATCAGCTCTTCGGGGGTGGCATTTTGCACCAGTTCAATAAAAGATTTCAGTTTAGGCTCTGCCAGCATATGCAGTCTCATTATTCGGGGTGAGTAAATGTTTGATGGATCCGCTGAGGGGCTCGAAATAATGCCCCCCGCCTTCCGCATTGGGCATCCAGGCGAACTGCTCATGCAGGGCGACGGTCTTGCCGATGATGACCAGGGAAGGCGAACGGAAAGACCGGTCTTTCCAGGCTTCCGCATAATCCTGCAGGGAAACGGTATGGACCTGCTGCAGCGGTGTGGTGGCCTGTTCGATCACGGCCAGCCGGGTATCCGGCGACCGGCCCTGCCGGAGCAGGTGGTCCACCACGGAACCCAGGGTTTCCGAAGACATGTAAAAAACAAGCGTGTCTTCGGTAACCGCCAGTTCCTTCCAGTAGGCATCGGTAACGACGTCGGATTTATAATAGGTAAGGAACCGGATGGCGGTGGAGTAGCCGCGGGCGGTCAGCGGTATGCCGGCATACGCGGCCGCACCCAATGCAGCGGAGATTCCGGGAATGATCTCATAAGGGATAGCAGCCTGCACCAGCACCTGCAGCTCATCGAGAATGTTGGAGAACACCGATACGTCGCCGCCTTTGAGGCGCACGACGAGCTTACCGGCCGATGCGTACCGCACCATCAGCTCGTTGATCGTTTCCTGCGGAGTGGAAGCGCCCCGGCGGCACTGCTTGCCCACGTACACGAGCTCCGTTTCCGGACGGACGTATTCTTCCAGGATCTCCGGACTCACCAGGCGGTCGGTCAGCACCACATCAGCACGTTGCAGGTACCGCGCGGCTTTGACCGAGATCAGCTCCGGGTCGCCGGGGCCGGCGCCGGCCAGCACCACTTTCCCTTTTTGGTTGTTTTCGTTCCGGTTCATTTGATCGTTTATAGGAACAGTCCTTCAATAGAAAGGTACCGTTCGCCGGTATCGTAATTGAATGTCAGGATCCGCGAGCCTTCGGGGATCTCCTTCAGCTTCTTGGCAACGGCGGCCAGGGCCGCACCGGTGGAAATGCCTCCGAGAATGCCTTCTTCCTTAGCCAGGCGCTGGGCAAACAGGAATGATTCGTCGCGGCTCACCTGCACTACGCCGTCCAGGCTGCCGGTGTTGAGGATGGACGGCACAAAGCCGGCACCGAGGCCCTGCAGCGGGTGCGGGCTCGGCGCACCACCGCTGAGCACGGGCGACAGTTCCGGTTCTACTGCCAGCACTTTCAGTCCGGGCATGGCAGGCTTCACCACTTCGGCAATGGCGGTAATGTGCCCGCCGGTGCCTACTCCGGTGATCACATAATCCAGCCCGTCAGGAAAATCTGCCAGGATTTCCTTTGCGGTCGTGGCCCGGTGAATTTCGGTATTGGCTTCGTTATCGAACTGGGAGGGCATCCAGGCGTTCGGTGTGGACGACACGATCTCCCCTGCTTTTTCAATGGCACCCTTCATGCCCTTCTCCCGGGGTGTCAGCACAAATTCAGCACCGTACAGGGCCATCAGGCGGCGGCGCTCGATGCTCATGCTTTCGGGCATTACGAGAATAATCTTATAGCCTTTCACTGCGGCCACCAGCGAAAGACCGATGCCGGTATTGCCGGAGGTGGGCTCTACGATCACGCTTTCCGGGGTCAGCAGTCCTTTGGCTTCCGCATCCTCAATCATGGCCAGTGCGATCCGGTCCTTGATGGAGGCGCCCGGATTGTTCCGTTCCAGTTTGATCCAGACTTCGTGGCCCGTTCCGAACAGTTTATT
>DATAGL010000457.1:0-4862 GCA_036263755.1 Chitinophagaceae bacterium
CTGGTAACTGTTGGTCAGCGTACCCACTTCCACATCATGAAGCGTATGCGTGCCCGAAACGGTCAGCCAGTTGTTGTACGCCACGCGGGAAGTGCCGGGATCTATGGTTCCGGTTACATAGGTCCAGTCGCCGGAAGCACTGATGATGGAGGCAAGCTGCAGCGTGCCCGAAGGCTTTTCAATGCGGGTGCGCGGCAGGTTTCCTTTATGCGATTCGCCCGAACCGGTTAGCGTCTGGTTGCCGGTGCCGTGGATCCATACCAGGGCGGTGCCCCCGGACCACATCGAAAGGTTGGTGATGGTGATATCGTTCAGGGCTTCCACGGTACCGGTGTTCAGCTGCACCACAATGTTTCCCCCGCTGATGTACAGGTGGCCGGGTACGGTGAGCGTGGTGCCGCCGGCAATGGTAATGTAGGTGCCGGCGGTAAAACCCAGCGCGCTGAAATCCACTTCGTGAAAAGTAAGGGTACCCGATATGGTCATGTCCCCGGCAAACACCACACGTGAGGTGCCGGGATTCACTGTTCCGGAAACATAGCTCCAGTTGTTGCCCACGCTGATGATACTGAGGAGGTGCAGTGTGCCGGAGGTTTTGTGGATCGTCACCCGGGGCAGGCGACCGGTATTGGAAATGCCGGAACCGGTGAGGGTCTGATCGGTGGTCCCGCTGATCAGCACCGTGGCGGTGCCGGCGCCGAAGGGCGAGCTGTTGGTAACGATGATGTCGCGCAGCGCGCGGATGGTGCCGGTGTTCAGCTGCATGCCCGAGGTGCCGCTGATGTACAGGTTGTTGGTGACCGTCAGCTCAGTGCCGGAAGCAATGGTGGTGATGTAGTTGCCGAAGACCGCGTTGAATTCGAGGTCGTAAAAGGTTTGTGCACCGGTAATGGTAAGGTTGCCGGCAAACAGCATCCGGGCCGTACCCGGATCAATAGTGCCCGCCGTATAGGTCCAGTGGTTGGCCACCCCGATGGTGCCCGCCAGGTGGAGCTGCCCTGAGGGCTTGTTGATGACCACCTGCGGCAGGCGGTTGGGCTCGGAGCCTGCCGCGCCTTCGATCGTTTGCACGCCGGTACCATTGATGCGCAGGAGGGCATTCCCGCCGCCGTTTCCCGAAGTACAGGTTACCCGGATATTTCCTTTTACGTCGATTGTGCCGGTATTGATCCAGGAAGTGGCATTACCGGTATAGTGCAGTGTGCCGTTCACGGTAAGCACCGTTCCCGACGCAATCGTGCAGGTATAAGGTCCGAAAGTATTGTGGAAGACGAGATTGTTGAATGTAAAGTTCCCGGCTACCGTGTTGTTGAAAACATCCACCTGCACCGTGCCGTTATTGTGGGCGAACGTACCGCCGGTAAAGGAAAGCCCGTATCCCGAACCTACGATAAGGGTATCGCTGGTAGAAGTGAACGCCGTTCCCGAAAGTACGAAGGGCCCTTCGACACGGATCCGGGCGCTGCCGCCCTGGAACCCCGCCCCGGCCAGGTTCATCCCGTTCGATCCCACCAGAAGCGCATAAGCACCCTGAACAAACGTACCCCAGTAACCGGTGCCGAGCTGTAACCCGGCTACCTTAACATCCATATCCAGCGAGCAGCTTCCGTGACCACCTCCGTCGAAAAGGGCCCTGTCCCACTGACCGGGCACCGAGGCCCCGCCCGGACCGCCTGATGTGGCCGACCAGTTGGCCGCATTGTTCCAGGAAGCGGCACCCGAAGCCACCCAGTAGCGGTCGGCAGCAGCGGAGGAAAAGGCAACTGATATAAAACAAAGTAGTAAGACTGCAGGAAGAAAGCGGCGCGCAGCGGCGGACGATTCTTTTTTCATGGATCGGGATCGGTTTTGGTTCTTTTGTATGGATATTGGTCCGTATGGGTTCCGGGTAAGCGGCCGCTAATGTACAAAACTATATGCCCTGGTCAAGCTTATCATAAATAACCGGTATATAACGACAACCATTTATTGGATCACAAGTGGCTCGGTGGCCGTTACCCCTCCCCTTCCGATGCTCAGGTAATAAACACCGGCCGCATAACCGCTTAAAGACAGCGGCAGTGCGGTATTGGGCGCTACTTTATAAGTGCGTCTCCACAAAATCCGTCCCCCGTTGTCCGACAATTGCAGCGTGATGACCTCCTCGGCGGCATTGTACAGCCGCAGGTAGGCCCGGCCGCGGGCCGGATTGGGTGTTACCTGTGCACCGGGGCGTCCGGATACTGAAACCGTAACGATGGGCGAGAAAGCAGCCCTCCCGCCGGTATCCACCTGTCGCAGCCGGTAACGGTTTTGCCCGGCCAAAGGCTGTTCGTCCACGAAAACATATTGCTGGCCTGGGTGCACGGCCACACGTCCTATGGAGTCCCACCGGTCAGCACTGCCCCCGGCCCGTTCCACTACAAAGAAGTCGGTAGAGGATGCATCGGCCGTAGACCACTGGAGGAACACATCCCGGGTCGCCGCCCGGAACTGTCCATCAAAAGAAAGCCAGCGTAAAGGAAGGGCAACATCCATTAAGGGCACAACGAACAGCGGCGTTTCGGAAACGGAAAGCGTATGCACGCCGCCGCTGACCGGGTAAACCGCGTACTGCATCGTGTCGCTGCCCCTGGTGGGCGTATATACTTTTACCCGAGAGCACCGGGGTGGCAGGGTCAGTGTGCAGGTGCCGGTGCGGCCTGTTTCATCCGGAATCCAGGCGACATAAACAGAACTGTCGCCCAGCACGTACCGGTCCACAACCGGGTCCGTACCCAGGCTATTGCTGTAACGGTACCGGCCGATGAGGGCGTCGGCCTGCAGGAGAAAATCGGCAGCAGGCCGGCGGGTGCTCTGCAGGGCGTTGCTTTCCACAAAGCCGCTGGTGGCAAAGGTGCCGCCGTTGTTGTCGCCCCACACGTCCTTGAACATATAATACATCACGCGGTCAATGCCTTTTTTGGCAAACAGCAGCGAGGAGCGCAGGATCCAGTCGGCCTGCACATCGCGGCCGCTCTTGCCCCCGATGGCCATAGCGCGCTGGGTACTTCCGGGGTGCACGTCGAAGCCCGATTCGGTGATCCATACTTCGCGGCCGTGGCACTCATCGTTCGACAGCTTCAGGAAACGGTCAATACCTTCCGATATGCCCGACAGCTCCGGCGCCCGCCCCCGTGTGGCATATCCGTGCTGGGTGGAGCCGGCATCGTTGCTGTACTGATGGTAATTGAGGATATCGAAGCAAAGATCCACTTCGCCATTGGCTTTGTAACCCCGGTACTGCCGGCACCAGTCCACCATCCCCTGGATATAATCGGTATGGGCCAGGGCCAGTCCGCCGATCACGATCTTCATCGTAGGGTCGGCTGTTTTGGCGCCCACGCCGGGTCCAAGACTTCCCTTGTGCCCGTCGTAATAGGCCGAGGCCATCGCTGCATACTCGCGCCCCGTCTGGTAGGCCTTACGCCCTTTCCACCACTTGTCGCGTTCGTTCTCGATTTCAAGGTATTCCACCAGGTCCAGCCCGGCCTCGCGCGTGCGCACCGGGGAGGTGGGCACCTGGGGCCAGATTCGCCCGGTAACCACTCCGCTTTGCAGGGCAGGATCAATGGCGGCATTGCGGCCGTAGCGGGCGGCCAGCTGGAAAAAGAGCCGGGCCCCGTCGGTGTACGAGGCCGGGTCCTCAAACGAGGCGATTGTGCCTGCCAGACTGTCCCTGAAAAATACCGGCACGTTCTCGGCATCACGCTCGGTTTCGGGCCAGGATTGCAGCATCCAGAAAGGAAGTGTTTTAAGGCAGACTACTACGGGCACGCCTTCAGCTTTCAGGCGGCGGTAGATCATATCGTAATCCCAGCCGCCGTGGTTTGTTGGATTGAATTCGTATACCCCCCGTGCCGTTTCAATGCGCTCCCAGTCGAGGTAATGACGCAGGCCGCCCTTGAAAATTTTAAGTGTGGCCATTTTATTTTCCTGTATCCGGTAGCGGTCGTTGGGATCAGTGTCGTTTTCCAGCGCATCCCATTCAAAGAAGTTATTGCCGATGGTATGGCGAAAAGGAGGGCGTACCCGAACGGGGGCGGGGGCCGCCACCTTTGGTACATAGGAACCCAGGATGCGTAGTTCTTTCGGAAAATGCGGTTCCCCTACGATAACAATATAGGAAGCGTTGACGGGGGTGGACAGCGGGGCGGCGGGCAGCCGGTTCCATCCATGCGCCGGCTGGCCGTTCGAGGTACCGAGGAGCACCCGCTTCCAGGTCCCGCGCTCCACCGCGTAGTACTGCACGGGCGAGGCATGGTAATAATCGTTCATCAGCTGGAGCTGGCTTACCTGCGCATGGTAATCACGCAGCCGGATCCAGGTTTCCTGCGCACGCAGCACATGTCCCCAGCCGGGGTGCACCGAGCGGGTCGTGTCGCCGTCGAACAGGCCGTCGATATATTCAGCGTTGTTCAGCTGATACACATCGTACCGGGTCACCGGGATACGCCCTGTTACACGGGGACCGTCCGGGGACCGGGAAAGTGCAGGGTCGCTGTCCACCATCGGGTCGGGAAGTGATTGGGCCGGAGCGGCCGGGCCGCATAACCACAGCCCCAGGAACAGGATACAGGTTTTGGTTGGGTTCATAGAAACGGAAAATTCGCCGCCGCGAAGGTAAACGAAGGCTGCGATAAAGACCATAACGGTAAACACGTAGGGAAGTCGTTCCTTTTTCGATGTACGGTGTACGGTGTACGATGTACGGTTGATCCCGAAACGATCTGAAAACTGTCCTCTCTGGGAAGACATAAAAAGTGCAAGGTCTCAATATATTCGGTATTGTACTTTCAGGCACAGAATCAATCGTACACCGTACATCGTAAACCGTACATCGT
>DATAGL010000458.1:0-11182 GCA_036263755.1 Chitinophagaceae bacterium
GGTTATGTCTGGTTTTTGGTCCAGAAGCCCCGTCAGGACCTCCGCGAGTTTGACTCCGAGTTTCCGGTGCGGCTGGATTATTACAAAAAAGGAGCGGCTTATTTTCTGCAGGTGAGCGGCAAGGCCTCCATGGTGCACGACCCCGAGGAAATGAACCACCTGGAACTGCTGCCGGCCGAAGCCCGCGGAAAGGTGCTGAGCGAGATGGTACTGATCAAGGTGAAAATGCTGAAGGCCGAATACCATCAGACCCAGACCGCTACCCGGCATTCCTGGTGGCAGAATGCCTTCAGTGCACTGACTACCTGGTTCCGTTCTTCCAACAACGGATACGGAAACACTTATTATCCCGCATCATAAACGTATGAAAGCCGCACGTCCCATCTGGTCAGGGTCCATTTCGTTCGGACTGGTAAATATCCCGGTGAAGCTGATGAGTGCCGTTCAGGAAGAAACCATTGATTTTGACATGTTGTCCAAAAAGGACCTGGCGCCGATCCGCTATACCCGCGTCGACTCCAAAACGGGCGAGGAAGTTCCCTGGAAAGAGATCGTCAAGGGCTTCCAGTATGCCAAGGGCAAGTACGTGGTGGTGACCGATGAGGATTTTGAAAAAGCCAGCCCCGAAAAATCAAAGACCATCGATATCCTCCAGTTCGTGAAGGAGGAGGAAATTGATCCCATCTATTACGAGAAACCTTATTACCTCGTGCCCGGCGAAGGGGCCGAGAAATCCTATCATCTCCTGGTGCAGGCCCTGAAGAAGGCCGAAAGCGTCGGCCTCGCCGAGTTCGTGCTGCGTAACCGCATGCATGTTTGCGCCCTCAAATCCTACAACGGCGTCCTGCTGATGAACCAGATGCGTTACCACGAATCCATCCGGGAAGCACCGGAAGTGGAGCGTCCCGCCCGGGAAAAAACCTCCTCCAAGGAAGTGGAGCTGGCCGTAAAACTGATCGAGCAGCTGACCGACGCCTTTGACCCGGCTGCGTTCAAGGATACCTATAATGCCGCACTGAAAAAAGTGATCAAAGCCAAAGCAGCCGGCAAAAACATCCGCATCGCCGAGCCGAAGCGCGCCACCGCTACCGTGAAAGACCTGATGGAAGTATTGAAGGAAAGCCTCAGTCATCATGGGAAACGGGCGTAGTGTGTTTGGAATTGGAGTTAGTTGATCGGTTGAATGGTTGACAAGTTGATAAAGGAGGCGCTTTTGCTGGATTTACGGGGATCATTCCTTAGCTTAATAAACATAAATGAAAAAGGAGCAACAGGTGTACCTGCTGCTCCTTTGCTTTTCAACTCTTTCCTCTGCTTATAATTCTTATCAACTTGTCAACCATTCAACCGATCAACTAACTCCCAATTCCCAACACCCAATTCCTAATACCTAACCCATCAGGGCGCCGGCGCATTCTGCTCCGAATTTCCGTTATAGTCCGTATAGCTTTCCGATTCGTCGCGGGGCTTCTGCGGGCTGTTGAAGCCGGGCTCTTCGTCCTGGTAATCTTCATTGCCGTTTTCGGCCCGGTCAATGGATGTTTGCTGCGCCTGCTGGCCGGACTGGCTGTCCAAACCCTGCTCGTCCACATCCTCCAGCTCATTGCTGAAGGTGAGATCCTCACGGGTCAAATTGGCTACAAGGCCATTGGTAGACATATGCTCCCGGTCGGAAGCGGTGTTGCGGTCATCTTCTTCGCCGAAGGGGCGGTTGTCCTTATTCCTGTCCATGTTCAAATGGTTTGAGTGATTCAATAAGTTTTCAAGGTATTGCACACAATTCCATGCCATGCCCCGGGGACCTGTGTAAGTGGCACAAGTTTTTCAACTTTTACGCTGATTATGAGCTTATCCTTATACAAAAAGAAACGGCATTTCGGGGATACGCCCGAACCGGAAGGCGATGTCCATGAAGCCGGGCCGGCCCTGGCCTTTGTAGTGCAAAAGCACGATGCTTCCACCCTGCATTACGACTTCCGCCTGGAACTGGGCGGCGTACTGAAAAGCTGGGCCGTACCCAAAGGGCCTTCGCTGAATCCTGCCGACAAGCGGCTGGCGATGCTGGTGGAGGATCATCCCTATGACTACAAGGATTTCGAAGGCACCATACCCGAAGGCAATTACGGCGCCGGAACGGTGATCGTATGGGATGAGGGAACCTACATTCCCGCAGGCGGGGAAGGGCTCACGGTGGAGGAGCAGGAAAAGCTGCTGGTGCGGATGTTTTACGGTGGTAACATGAAGATCATCCTCAAAGGCAAAAAGCTGAAGGGCGCGTTCACCCTGTTCCGTCTGCGCAACGGGGAAGAAACCTCCTGGCTGCTGACCAAAAAAGGAGACCCGCACGCTGCTGCCATTGATATCACCGAAGAAGCAGCATCCGTTAAAACGGGAAAGACCCTGGAACAGGTGGCAGGAGCGGGCGGAACCGCGGTTAAAAACCCCGACCCGAAGACAAAAAAGGCCCCGGCCAGGAAAACGGCTGCGGCTGTGGATAAAGCGATGGCGGCTCCGTCAGGCCCCAAACCGAAAGCGGCAAAGGGAAAAGGGCAGCGTCCTGACCCCACGCTTCAGCCGTTCCTCAATTCACCCCTGGTGAAAAAGGCGGTGCTGCCGGCCAATATCAAACCCATGCTCGCCACCCTGGTGGATGAGCCTTTCGATAACAAGGACTGGATCTTTGAAGTAAAGTGGGACGGGTACCGGGCCCTGGGCCGGGTGGAAGGGGGAAGCGCCGAGCTCATTTCCCGGAACTATACTCCGTTCACCGGGCGCTATCAGCCCGTGGCGGATGCGCTGGCGGCCCTGGGCCATGAGGTGCTGTTCGACGGCGAAATCGTTGCGCTCAACGAAGAAGGCCTGGCGGAGTTCCAGCTGCTGCAGAACTGGATGAATGCGCCGGTCGGTAAGCTGCAGTATTATGTGTTCGATGTGCTGTGGGTGGACGGGTACGACGTAACGGCCCTGCCGCTGACCGAGCGCAAGCGCCTGCTGCAGGCCCTGATCCCGGCCGGCCATCCCGTGCTGCGCTACAGCGACCACGTGGAAGGCCAGGGCACCTCTTTTTTCAAAGCCGCTTTGGCACAGGGGCTGGAAGGCATCATGGCCAAGAAAGCGGATGCCCCTTACGAAGTGGGCGCGCGCAGCCACACCTGGCTGAAAATAAAAGTGAACCAGCGTCAGGAAGTGATCATCGCCGGTTTCACCCAGCCGCGCAACACCCGCAAGTTTTTCGGGGCCCTGTTGCTGGGCGTGTACCACGAAGGAAAGCTGCGGTATATCGGGCATTCCGGCAGCGGCTTCAACCGCAAAAGCCTGGAAGCCATCTACAAACAGCTGCAACCGCTGGTGACCAAAAAGGCGCCTTTCGATAAACCGCCCAAAACCAATATGCCGGCCACCTGGGTGAAGCCCGAACTCGTGTGCGAGATCAAGTTCACCGAGTGGACCAATGAAGGGATTGCCCGGCACCCGATCTTCATGGGCCTGCGCTCCGATAAAAACCCCAAAGACGTAACATTTGAAAAAACTACCGCCATGGCTTCGCTGGTAAAAAAGGAAACGGCTCAAAAGAAAGCAGCCGGGACCCCTGCAAAGAAAGCGGCCGCGCCCAAAAAGGCTGCTGCCCCGAAAGGCGCGCAGAAAAAGCCGGGCGCAAAAAAAGCGGTAAAAACAAAAACCGAAGACGTGCAACTGGACCTGGTTCACGGGGTGGAGCAAACGCTGGAGCTCAATGGCCAGGAGCTGAAGTTCACCAACCTGTCGAAGCCTTACTGGAAAAAAGAAGGCGCGGCCAAGATCGACCTGGTAAATTACTACCTGCGGATCGCTCCCTATATCCTGCCCTATATGGTGGACCGCCCCCAATCGCTTCACCGGCATCCGAACGGGGTGGGCGGACAGCACTTCTTCCAGAAGGATGTCCGGGGCAAAATACCTGACTGGATACCCACGCACGAGGACTTCAGCGAATCGACTGATGAATACATCCTGTACATGCTGTGCCAGGACCAGGCCACGCTGGGGTACATGGCCAACCTCGGGTGCATCGAGCTGCATCCCTGGCATTCCCGCATCCAGCAGATCGACAACCCCGATTATTGCCTCATCGACCTGGATCCCGAGGGCATTTCTTTCGATAAGGTAATCGAGTGCGCGCAGGTGGTGCGTCAACTGCTGGAGTCCTGCGGCGCTTCCTGTTACTGCAAGACGTCGGGTTCCACGGGAATACACATCTATATTCCGCTGGGGGCGCAGTACAATTACGACCAGTCGAAAGGACTGGCCGAGCTGGTCGTGAACCTCGTGAACAAGGAGCTGCCCGATACCACCAGCGTGGAGCGGAGCCCGAAGAAGCGACCCAACAAAATCTACCTGGACTTCCTGCAAAACCGGCAGGCGCAAACTGCTGCTGTACCGTACTCGCTGCGGCCGAAGCCGGGCATGCCGGTATCCACTCCGCTGCACTGGGATGAGGTAAAAAAGGGACTGACCCCGGCTACCTACCATATGCGCAATATCTTTGACCGCCTGCGCGTCGAAGGCGACCTGTTTGCACCGGTCCTGAAAAAAGGCATCAGCCTGGAAAAAGTGCTGCAGAAAATGGGATCGCTGACACGCTAGAACCAATACCACCAACCACTGCGTATGGAAACACTATCCTGGGGGATCATCGCGCCGCAAGTCAAGGCGCAGGCGTTTGCCGACGACCTGGCCTATGCCCGTTATCCGCACCAAATCAAAAGCTGCCTGTTCCCGGATGAGGAGCAGGGGACCCTGGAAGGCGTCCGGTCCTGCCGCACTATGAAGGAGCTGTTGCAGGGCGATATAGACGCAGTGTACATTGCCACTCCCTATACCCGGCATTACGATGAAGTGAAGCACTGCCTGCTGCACCGTAAGGCCGTGCTCTGCGAGCGGCCGATCGCCTTCAGCACCGAAGAGTTTGAGCTCCTGATGCAGCTGTCGGAAAAGCAGCAGACCTTTATGATGGAGGCGATGTGGATCCGGTTTATGCCCAGTATAAAAAAAGTGCTGTCGCTCCTGGGCGAGGGGCAACTCGGCGAAGTGGTATCCGTAAAAGCATCGGTGCATGCACGCAACGGAACGGGTACCCGCTCCCCGGCCCTCATCGAGCTGGGAGCTTACCCCGTTTTTCTCTGCACCCTGCTCCTGGGACTGCCGGCCTACGTGGAAGCCAACGGACGAATGCGGGAGCAGGGAAGCGAGGATTTCTTTTCCGCCTTTCTTTCGTACGACAATGGCCTGTACGGCTTTATTGAAGCGTCCACGGCGGCGCATGGTACTTCCTCGGCCGTCATCACCTGCGAAGGGGGGACGATCCATATCCGGAACCCCTGGAGCCCGAAGCCCGAAGGCATCGCCGTGCAGTATTTCTCCGGAACCAGCAAAGTGCACAAAAGCACCTGGGAAGGCCAGGGCCTGCACTTCGAAATCGATGAAGTCTATGAATGCCTGCAGGAAGGACGGATCGAGTCCCAGCTCTATTGCCATCACTTCATGCTCGACGTGCTCCACAGCGTGGAAGCCATCCGGCAACAGCTGGGATAATCATGGGGCCTGGCTTGAGCGGGAGTAGCGGGGGAGTTGAATGGCTGATCCGTTGAGCAGAAGGGAAATACTCAATACTCAATACGCAAGGCTCAAGGATGAGATAGAGGTGTATACATCAGTTTCCTTCTCCGCTTCTTTGCGTCTTTGCGTGCAACACCCACCCAACTCAGGGAGGCTTCTGTAAAGAAACAACTTCACTAAGAATAACCCCCAACCCTAAACCCAATCGTAAATCGTCAATCGTAAATCAAATGAACGACTCCTCTCCAATCCATATTCTCGACGATCAGCTCACCACTTACGTACACCCCGGGTGCAAGCTCGAGACCTGGGACAGCAGCTGCGGATTTTCCGAAGGCCCGCTCTGGCACCCCGAAGGCTATTACCTTTTCAGCGACATTCCCCGCAACGGGATCTTTAGCGTCGGACCGGGCAGGGCCAAAGAGCTGTTCCTGGAGGGCTCCGGCTACAACGGGGGCGACCCCGATGTAAAGGAAGGCATGGAAGGGTCCAACGGCCTGGGCTGGCATCCGGACGGAAGCCTCCTGATCTGCCAGCACGGCAACCATACCGTGGCGCAATGGGTGCAGGGCCGGCTGCAGCCCTTCATTACCCATTATGAAGCCCGGCCGCTCAACAGCCCGAACGACCTTGTCGTGCGGGGCGACGGGACCGTATTCTTTTCCGATCCGCCCTATGGCCTTCAGGAACAGCGCATCCGGGAAGACCGCTTCCAGCCGCGGGCCGGTGTATACCGCTGGCAGGAGGGAAACCTGGCGCTCGTTACTTCGGAACTGCAGTACCCGAACGGGGTATGCCTTTCGCCCGACGGAAGCACGCTGTATATCTGTTCAAACAAGCCTTCGGAACGAAAGCTGCTGCAGTACGATGCGGATTCCCTGGCATTCAAAAGCGTGCTGGCCGAAGAGAACGGCGACGGCATCGAGTGCGACCCCTGGGGCAATCTTTATCTCTGCAGCAAGGAAGGAATTGTCATCCTCAATCCCTCGGGGCAGCGCCTTGGTATCATCCGGCTGCCGTCCGTGGCTGCCAACCTCTGCTGGGGTGGTGCGGAAGGCCGGGACCTCTGCATCACCGCCCGGGAAAATATCTTCGGCATCCGAAACTTCCTGAATGCAGTGGCTTAAGCAGGGTCCAGGCCCAGGCGGATGGCAGCTTCCACCGGCGTGTACCGGCCGTCGGGACGGTGCAGCCGGAGCGGCCCGGCCGGAAGGAGCGGAGGCTGAGCCAGGAACCGCGGATACGTACCCCGGTGCGGCTGGGCGGCGTGCACGGTAAAGGGGTGGCAGAGGTACACTGTGCCGGCAGGGCCGGTAGCCCTTACTTCTTGCAGCCCTTCGGTGCGGTGCAATGTGGCCGCCAGTTCGCCAAACGACAGGCCGGCTTCGCCGTGCGGTTCCAGTATACGTGCTACTTCCAGATGGCCGCCCGAGCGGATGCGGGTGGGCGCATCTTCTTCCCCGACATCCGAAAAGAGAAAAAGCAGGAGCAGGGCCCTGCCGCGGGAAAAAACATTCACTCGCCAGGAGAAAAAATCACCGGGATCCGGGCCCGGAAAGGAAGCATCTACGTGCCAGCCGGCATCCCCGGGGTCATCGGGAGAAGGAAAGCGAACGGGGAAAGAACCCAGGCTGCTGCGGGGAAGCCATCGTCCCGTCCCTACGAGGGCGTCAAAGGCTGCGTGCAGGCGCGGCGTGTTGGCCACCCTACGGAACGGCTCCTGCGCATAATCGCCCAGCCGTACGACCGGGCGGGTCCAGGTGGACGGGTCTTCCGGGGAGCATCCGGTATCGCGCCATAGGAGGTCCCGGCATTCGGCCGCCCACTGGGCCGGGAAGGCCTGGTCGATCCGCACGTATCCTTCGTGGATGAATTGCTCGGTCATGGTTGCTGCAAAAATGGTTCAGGGAGGCTAAAATATCCTTTAAGGGATGATAGCTTGAGGACTTCCCGGTTCTGCGTACCTCTGTCTATGCCTTTAGCAAAAGGGGGTTGGCTATATACCAACTGGAATAATGGTAACATGGTGGCCTTCGGTCAAGACTTATTATAATTGCCAGCCTGTAGCCGCCATTACCCCCAACCGGTAAACGGGTAAATGATACAGGCAGATGAATAGTCCAATTGTGCTCTGCCGCCGCCAAGCATCAGTATTGTTTTAGCTATACGCATGGGCTCTATTACCTTTCACAGTGGCCGGTTTCCGGCGCCAACAACGGTGTACCCAGCAGGACCGGTTGGATGATGGACGGGCGCCTCTATTCAATGGGGATATTCCGGAACATACCGTCCCTGACATCCACCTGCGTTCGGTCTGACCATCGGGTCAGGCGGGCGGCGAACTGGCCCTCGGCCCTGCCGTCTGCGATGCGGGTGAACGTGATGGTACACTGGTCGCCTTCCTGGTAGGGAAGGAAGGTCATAGCCGGGTTGCTGCCTGGTGCGGAGCCGGCGATTATGGAGAAGGCCTGACCATCTTCATAGCGCACAGTATAAGTCTTGTTCACTTCCAGCGAATCGGTATTGATGGTGATCATGATTTCCTGGTTCGGTTTGTTCATGAAAACGCTCGACTCAGTGCTCGCGAAAAACAGGTGCTGTCCCATGCCATTGGAATAAATGGTCATTCTTCGGTAGTTGGGGTCGTTGGCATTGAGTTGCTCCTTCCACTGGAACGAAGTTCCTTCAATCGTGAACTCCACCATAGGTGTAGGGTCACGTTCAGCATTCTTGCTGCAGGACAGAAAGAAGAGAACAGCGAGCAGGGCTGGATACATCCGTACGAGGCCAATGGACATGCGTAGTGTTTATTGGTTTTTGGGATAAAAGAAGTAAGGTCCTGACCTGCAGTCACGACCTTACTCAGGTTCCATTCCCTTCGCCGGCATTACCCGGATCAGGTGCAACGGGTATGATCTCAGTCCCGATACGAAAACGAGACACCCCACGGAACACAATTACACATTCACAGAAAATATGCCATGCTGGTACTAACAGACAGAAATTTCCTCCCAAAAGTGCAGCAGCCTTAGCCGTTGATAATTTCTCCGCCGTTGGGGTGCAGCACCTGTCCGGTCATATAGGAAGCGTCCTGGCTGGCCAGGAACAGGTAGCAGGAGGCTACTTCCGCCGGCTCGCCGGCACGGGCCATGGGCACATCCGAGCCGAAAGTAGATACCTTTTCCTTATCGAAGGTGCTTACGATAAGAGGTGTCCAGATCGGACCGGGTGCTACCCCGTTGACACGGATGCCTTTGTCCACAAGGCTCGCCGCCAGGCTCCGGGTGAAGCTCACGATGGCGCCCTTCGTGCTGGAATAGTCGAGCAATTCCTTGCTGCCGCGGTAGGCGGTTACCGAAGTGGTATTAATGATGGAAGAACCTTCTTTCAGGTGGGGGAGGGCCGCCTTGGTGATGAGGAACATGGAGAAGATGTTCGTTTCAAACGTCTCCCGGAGCTGGTCCAGGGAAATATCCTCCAGCGATTTCTGCGGGTATTGTGTGGCTGCATTGTTCACCAGGATGTCGAGCCCGCCGAACTCGGCCACCGTATCCTTGACGATCTTTTTGCAGAAATCTTCATCCCGGATGTTGCCGCGCAGCTGCAGGCAGCGCCGTCCGTATTCCTGCTCCACCACCCGGCGCACTTCATCGGCATCTTGCTGCTCTTCCTTCAGGTACACGATGGCCACGTTGGCGCCCTCCTTGGCAAACAGGATGGCCACGGCACGGCCGATGCCGCTGTCGCCCCCGGTGATCAGGGCGGTTTTTCCTTCCAGTTTATAAGCGGGGGCCGGCCGGTCCGCCACCGGCTTGGGTGTCATTTTCTCCTCGATTCCGGGCATGTCCTGTTCCTGGGGCTTCCGGATCTTTTCGGGCTTATTTCCTTTCTGCATGACCTATTTTTTAAATTTTATAGAAATTATTGTACCACTGAAAACGGGATTCCCTTATTTTTGCCACCCACTAACCCGGAAAGGGGTTGCGGAAAGTTCTTATCACGGAAGGGGAATTAGCTCAGCTGGCTAGAGCGCTTGCATGGCATGCAAGAGGTCACCGGTTCGACTCCGGTATTCTCCACTTAGCTTATAAACCTTTGTAATTCACTTAATTACAAAGGTTTTTTTATGGGCTGTTTGGAATCGAACCTTCAATAATTGTTTTTAAGCCTGGAGAAGATTGTTTTACAATGCATTGATTTTTAATAGCAATGCATGATTGTGTTTATTTTCAAAACTGAAACTTCTAAGTTTTTCAGCGCTTTTTCCATAAATCTCGGTGAGTCAAATCTGCTCTTAATTCACATTGAGAAGATTGCTTTAAGCATGCCAATCCAACAATAACATGCGTAAAATACATGGGTCTGAAAAGTGAGTTGCTTTCATACCAATTGATCAAACATACTCTTTCTTATTTAGTCGAATCGTTATATCCTATGGATATTTGAATCCTGACATTGGTTCTCATTGCCCTTTAACTGGATGCTTTCAAAAAGAGAAACCGATGCCATCTAAAATCTACAGAAGGTCCAGGACCTACTCATCAATTTTGGAAGTAAACTTTAACGACGGTGGCGGAGGGGCGATCTCGGGTATTTTTTCCATAACTTCTTTTTTTGATTTTTTGAGAGAGGGTGAACGAAACCCATCCGCGGTGCTTCGGGGGAATGGGGCAAGGAGGAACGGAATAAAAGGGGGCAGTGAGCGGTGGGCCTCCCGTGTTTATGCCGTAGTTCCTTGACTGCTTTCCCCTGCAAGCGCCGAACTTCGTGCGGTTCCCTGACTGCAAAAAAGAAGGGGTGGATGGCTTTGGCGGGTGGGTTTAGGTATACAGGGAGAGTTAAAAAGAGTAGTAGAAAACCAGAATAAAACTTTATGGCTACAGCAGGGGAAAAGGAGTGTTTACGGAAACTTAGCGCCCTATACGTCCTAAAGGAAGACGGGATGGAAGAGGCTTTGTCCACCTATGCGGCGCAAGCTGATTTTATCCGCTGGGCGGTGGGCAAGCACTATAGTGATCTCAGAAAGTATCTGGAAGTACACCTTTATGCAGGGGCAAACCCGTACTCGGATGCGGAGGGGCGTCCAAAGGAGGGCGCCGAAGCGGATTTTTGGAAATGGGCCCAAAAGGTAGAAATGCTGGCCCGGTCTCACTGTCCGGCAGAATACTTTGAAGGCTGGGCGCAAAACCGTTCTTTGGTGGAAACGGCCACCATAAACTACGGAGTATACTTGGGAGGGAGAAGGGAGAAATGGTAGCAAACAGGCAAAGCTATATTTCTTCATCAGAAGGCCCGGTCAGTTGGAGCAGGGTCAGGGAAGCTAACCGGAAGGACCCGAAATTTGGTTGCCTGAATTTAGGAAACAAAGCTGGTTTTAGAGGCTTCCACCACATCAAGAGGATAAAGGAAGCAATTGAGCCAAGAAGGTAGAAAGACGAGTGCTTTTACTGTCCTTGCAGAATGAAGGCTGCATCCATAAAGTTGCCTTATTTTTCGGCAAACACCGGGATGGGACAACGGGCAAACTACATCATCAAAGAAGGCGACCGGCTTACCATACGCTACAATCATTGGCGGGCGCACCAAA
>DATAGL010000459.1:0-1541 GCA_036263755.1 Chitinophagaceae bacterium
ACGGACTGTTCATTGAAACCCACCCGGACCCTTCCTGTGCCAAAAGCGACGGGGCAAACATGCTGCGCCTCGACCTGCTGGAATCCTTACTGGTAAAGCTGGTGCGGATCCGGGAAGCGGTCGTCAGTGCATCCTGAACCGCCGGGTACAGGTAATGGTTCTGTAAAGGCCTCATTTTTATCAGAAGCAGTCATCGTATGGAATATACACAGCTCGGCGCTTCCAGCCTGATGGTCAGCTCCATTGGCTTCGGGTGCATGTCGCTCCGGCCGGGAGCAGCGGACAATGAACGGCTCCTGCAGGAGGCTGCCGCTTCCGGCATCAACTTTTTTGACACGGCAGACCTGTATGATCGGGGAGAAAACGAACGGCTGGTCGGAAAGGCATTAAAGGAGCGGCGGCGGAATGTGATTATTGCCACGAAAGTAGGCAACCAATGGCGTCCCGACGGCAGCGGCTGGGACTGGAATCCGAAAAAAGCCTACATCCTTTCCGCTGTGGAAGACAGCCTGCGGCGGCTGGACACCGATTATATCGACCTGTACCAGTTGCACGGAGGCACCATCGAAGACCCGTTCGAAGAGACGCTGGAAGCTTTCCACCAATTGCAGCAGCAGGGCAAGGTTCTTTACTATGGCATTTCCTCTATCCGGCCCAATGTCATCCGGCGCTGGACGGAGCATTCCGCACTGGCCAGCGTCATGATGCAATACAGCCTGCTGGACCGCCGCCCGGAAGAAAGCGCCCTGCCCTTGCTTCAGAACCAAGGTATCGGGGTCCTGGCCCGCGGCGGCCTGGCGCAGGGCCTCCTGGCCGGGAAGCCTGCAAAGTACTACCTGAACCATACCGAAACAGCAGTATCCCAAGCCGCCCAAGCGGTGAAAGAGGTTTCAGGGCCGCACCGGTCGCCGGCGCAAACAGCCCTGCGCTATGTACTGCAGCATCCGGCCGTAACCTCCGTTATTGCCGGCATCCGCACGCAGGAACAATTAAACGAAGCCAGGGGCGCTGTGGAATCTCCGGCATTAACTCCAGAAGAACTGGCTTTCCTCCGGGGAGCTGTACGGGGCAATGTCTATGAACAGCATCGTTGAGGGATTGCTGAGTTGAGAGGGATTTCAGGATTATTATTTCGCGCAGAGCTAAGGAGAAAAGGAGTTATAATAGGGAGTTCCTTCTTCGCTCCTTTCTTTCTCTGCTTCATGCAAAAGAAATGAGCGCCTCCTATGAAGCGCTCATCCTTAAATCTTAATCGGGTGAATCCATTTATAATCGTGTGCATCCGTGATTACCGGAGGTCAACCACTTCCACGCCGGGGTATTTTTTCTTGTCGAAAACAAACTGTGCGTCCGTAACGGCAGCATTTCCTTTCAGGTTGTTGATGGTATAGCTGTACCGGCCGCCGGTTTTTTCCAGGAAGCGTGCGCTGTAGATCGTTTGCGTGGCTTTGTCCACCCAGACATATACCTTATGAAACGGGCGGGTTTTATCCACGGGCGTCAGCTCAATTTCCTGCAGGGTTTTGCCGGCTTCTTTTTTC
>DATAGL010000460.1:0-3272 GCA_036263755.1 Chitinophagaceae bacterium
TATTCCACCTTCAGGCGGTCCTCGAACCGCATGTTCTCCAGGGCGAGGTAATCACGCACGATCCGCAGCTCGTCCTTCAGCGGCACGGTCTCCGATTTTTCGGCGGAGAGCGAGGAACGCAGGATGTTGCTCAGCTCGGTAACGGCCGTACGGGCCCGGTCGGGGTTCTCGTCGATGAGGGCGCGGATGCCGTTCAGGGCGTTGAAAATGAAATGCGGGTTGATATGCGCCTTGATGGTCTTCAGTTCCAGCTCCTTTACGAGGGCCTCAAGCTGCAGGGTGTCCATCTGCTGCTTCCGGCTTTTCATCACGTAATGGTAGATGAAATAGATACAGTTCCAGATGAAGATCAGCGGGAAGGTCATGGTGAACCGGTTGAGGAACAGCTCGAAATAAGCCTTCCGGGCCACCTGGGTGGTGATCTCGAAATACGTTTGAATGGAAGCGATGAAGAAGGAAAAGACAAAGGTGAACAGGATAAAGGAAATGATCTGCTCCTGCTGCTTTTTCATCAGCAGGTTCGAATACACGATGGCCGTCCGCATCAGGTGGGAAAAGGCGATCCCGATCAGCACGAAGAACAGCAGCCGCTTCAGCACGTCGGGGCTGAACTGGTTAAACGTGATGGCCCAGAAGGTGTTGATGAGCGCAAACAGCCCCCAACCACCCAGCTGGAATGCCCAATATCGTGACGCAATGCCGTTCATAGCTGCAAATCTAGGCTTCCGGCGGAAAGGCGGAAGCATGTAAATATACCAATGGGCCATAGGTTTTACAAGTGGAAGGTTCCCCGCAGGGGCCGCTCCGGTAAAACCCCTAATCCGCGAAAAACGGGCTTCCCGGCCTGATCCCGCTCCCCATCTCTTCCGTAAATTCCGGATGTAAACCCGAAACCTTGAAAACACAACGCCTGCTCTTCCGCTGCAGCTGCCTCCTGGCCGGACTGCTTGCCGGCATGGGTGCCACCCGTGCGCAGGTGGCCACAGGCCGGGTGGTGATCAATGAATACATGCCCTGGACCCTGAACGCCTGCAACCAGACCGCCGAGTTTGTTGAACTGATGAATTTCGGCCCCGGCCCCATGGATATCGGCTGCTACATCCTCACCGACGGCGATTTTTCCATAACGATTCCGCCCCTGACCATCCTCCAGCCCGGTGAGTTCTATGTCATTTCCGGGCAGAACGTCCTGCCGGCTCCCTGCGGCAATATCGACAGCGCCGTGTCGGCGCAGCTGAACTGGAATACCTGCGGCTGCACCAGCGGACCGATTCCCGCCACGGGCGACGGCTTTTTCGATGATGACGGCGAAGAGCAGGTGGTGCTGCTCAATCCCGCCCTGGGCGTCGTGGATGCCGTTATGCGGAAGAACCCGGCCGACCCCTCCTCCTCCATCACCACGGCGGCCCTGCCCGGCTGCACGCCCCGGACCTTTGACCTCGACCACCTGAACATAACCTACGAAATCATCGGCGAAGCCCTCGGCCGCGGCAACTCCTACGCCCGCGTTAAGGACGGCGACTGCGGCTGGGTGAAGGACCCGAAGCAAAGCGCCCATGCCACCAATACCCGCAACGGCGACGTGTCCGATATTTCCTACGACTTTACCATCGTGCAGACCATGGACTGCGGCGGGGCCGACGGCAGCATCGACATTTTCGTGAAACGGGGTTCCTACGAGGATATCTTCCCGATGAACTATACCATTGTGCGGGACATGAACGGGAACGGCGACTTTGACTTCAATGACCGCTACACGTACGGCGTGGACAGCGTGCCCGAAAACATTACGGTCGACGGACTGGAGCTGGGTCACTACCGCATCACCGTTTCCTCGGTGAAGGGCTGTTACCTGGAGTCATTCGATTTCGCCATTCTTCCCTGCCAGCCCGTTCTGGACGGCGCCCGTTCCTGGTTCACCTATACGGGCCTGCAACAGCAGCAGTACCGGTTCGAATGGCAGGTGACCGACCTGGAAACCGTGCAGTCGCTGGAACTGGAAAGAAGTACCGATGGCCGCCGCTTCGAGCGGGACTGGTACACGGAAATCGGACCCGGGGAGCGGGGGTCCCGGCAGTTCCGGGCGGGGGTTCGCGTTTCCCACCACCGGTTCTACCGCCTGAAGATCACGGGCCGCAACGGGCAGGTGCGGTACCTGCCCGTGGTGCAGGTACACCCTTCGCAGGAGGCCGGAGCCCGCCTCTGGCCTAACCCGGTCCGGGAAACGGTACACCTGGCCCTGCCCGCCGGGGCCGGAGGGCGGCCCTACTGCATCCTGAATGCCGCGGGTGCGGTCCTGAGGCAGGGACAACTGCCCGCAGGCACCGGGGAACGGCCGGTTTCCCTGCCGGCCGGAAGCCTTGCTGCGGGCACCTACCAGCTGTTTCTGCCCGCCGCGAAAAGCGCGCAACCAATTTCGCTGCGCTTTGTTAAGCTATAGTAAATGGCTTGCCATTTGCTGGAAAATCAGCGTACTTTGCACCCTTAAACGCTTCGCATGCACATTACTGCAGGACCCCTGCTTCAATCCATCCATACTCCGGACGACCTCAAAAAGGTACCGAAAGAAAAGCTGCACCAGGTGTGCGACGAACTGCGCCAGTACATCATTGACGTGGTCTCGGTACACGGCGGCCATTTCGCGGCCTCCCTGGGCGTGGTGGAGCTGAGCGTGGCCCTGCATTACGTATACAATACGCCGTACGACCAGCTGGTCTGGGACGTAGGGCACCAGGCCTATGGCCATAAGATCCTTACCGGGCGCCGCGAGCCGTTCATCACCAACCGCAAGTACAAAGGCATGAGCGGGTTTCCCAAGCGCAGCGAAAGCGAGTACGATGCGTTCGGCGTGGGCCACTCCTCCACTTCCATATCGGCTGCGCTGGGCATGGCCATGGCAGCAAAATACAAGGGAGAAACGGACCGCAAGACCGTAGCCGTGATCGGCGACGGCTCCATGACCGCCGGCCTGGCCTTCGAGGGCCTGAACCATGCCGGCGTGGCCGACTCCGATGTGCTGATCATCCTCAACGACAACTGCATGAGCATCGACCCCAACGTGGGCGCGCTCAAGGAATACCTGACCGACATCACTACCTCGCACACCTACAACAAGATGCGCGACGACGTGTGGAAGCTGCTCGGCAAGCTGCCCGTCGGCAAGAAGTTCACCCGCGACATGGCCTCCAAGCTCGAAGCCAGCATCAAGGGCCTGATCACGAAGCGCAGCAACTTTTTCGAGGCGCTGAACCTGCGGTACTTCGGTCCCATCG
>DATAGL010000461.1:0-2727 GCA_036263755.1 Chitinophagaceae bacterium
TATTCATGTTTCTGATAAGTATACTTGTAAATGAACTAAAGGAAAAGAACGCTTCATCCCCTACCCATCCGATCAGGCTTTTGTCTTATATTCTTATCAACGGATCAACCTATTCAACAAATCAACTCCAAACTCCTGATTCCATCGCTATCATTCCGCCCTGCCCGAAACTTTTCCTTCAAAAAGCAGCTGCGTATCCGGGTCCAGTACGATATCCGTGGGCCGGAAGCCCATGGCCTTCATATCGACGGAGATGATCTGCGTGCTTTCGACGATATCAATGGTCAGCCTGCGGGCCAGCGTATTACCGTTCTTAAAACCAACGGTCAGCGGGAAACGGAAGGTGGAATCCTGTTGCTGCAGGATCGTCAGCCGGAGGCTGTTTCCTTCCAGGCGCCAGCTGGCCTGCAGCCTCGGGTGCCCCGGCGTGTACAGCCATTGCCGGAAGAAGGTGTCCAGGTTCTTTCCGGAGACCTGCTCCGCCACCTGCTGAAAATCGCGGGTGTCGGCATTGCGGCCTTTGTAGGTGTCGTAATAGGTGCGGACAATATTGCGGAACACTTCATCGCCGGCTTCCTGGCGCAGCATGTGCAGCACCCAGCCACCTTTCTGGTACGAGTTCGCATTGAGCAGGTTCATCAGGTCGGATGCCGTATCCACCACGGGCTTATTCCAGCGCCGGGCAAACCGGACCACCTCCTCGCGCTCTTCCTGCATTTTTTTCACAAAGGCTTCCCGGCCGTGGGCCGCTTCCCAGTATACATTGGTCATATACGTGGCAAAGCCTTCCGAGAGCCAGAGGTGCGCAAAGCTTTTTTCGGTGGCCATATTGCCGAACCACTGATGCGCCACTTCATGCGCCACCAGTCCTTCCGAGCTGCGGTTGCCGGTCACCGTGTTCTCCGCATAAAAGATAGCCCCGGCATTTTCCATACCACCGAAAATGGTCTTCGACTGAACATTGGCCAGCTTGGAAAAAGCAAAAGATCCTACGTAGTTATCAAAGAACCGGAGGATGTCGTCCGCCACAGAATAATCGAATACGCCCTTCGCGCTGTCCCTCGGGTAGACCCAGGCCGTCACGGGCACCTTGTAGGCACTGTCTACCCGCTGCACAGCAAAGCGGGCCACGCCCACAGCCATCACCTTGGTGGGGATGGGCGTGGCTTCCTTCCAGTAATGAACCGTGCCCCGCGCGGTATTCGTATCGGAGGCCGCCCTGGTATAGGCGCTGTCATATAAGCCGTTCGCCACCACCCGGTAGTGTTCCGGGGCCACCACATAAAAGGCGACGGTGGCCTTGTCTGCCGGTGTATCATGGCAGGGAAGCCAGTGGCGGGCGCGGTTGGGCCAGTGGTCGGAAAAAAAGGTACGGTCGCCGTACTTGTTTTTGGAAATGATCAGGCCGTCGGCCGGCACTCCGTCGTATTCAAGGCCCACCCGGACGAGTTGTCCCGCTTTGCCGGGAGCCAGCAGTTGCAGGTACACCTTATCGCCCGACTGGCGGAAGCCTTTTATCTCCTTCCCTGCAGCAGCCCGGACCGTCATGCCCTTGCCGCCCTCCTTCGGACCGATCAGGTCCAGCACAATTTCCGATGCCGGACCGGTCAGCTGCACGGTGATCCAGGCCGATCCGGAAATCCGGTCCGAACCGTCCTCCAGCCGCACGGTGAAATCGTAGTGCTGTACATCCATTTGTGCCCCGGCCGACAGGCCCGCAGCAGTCAACAAAACAAAAAGTAGCTTTTTCAATGGTGATGTATTGATCCGGTGAAAAGTTATCGATTAATCGGCAATTGTGAAGCTGCGGGCTATGGGCTTTGAGCTTCGAGCGGAATACATGTAGTACGGCCTGGTGGTGCACTTGCGGGACTCTGCATTCTGATCAGCACTTTTTTGTCCTGGCAAACAAAATGGAACGGCGCCCTGCGCCCTCCTTTTCCCCTTGCCTCTGCGCGAAACCCCTGCCCTGATCATATGAGCTCCCCTACCTGTCAACAAATCGTACATCGTAAACCGTACACCCACTGCCCATCTGCGATTCTTACAGGCTTTCCAGCAGTTCCACCACCTTCTCGCGCTTCAGGATCACGTAACCGATGCGGTCGTTGGAGATGCCCTCCTTCAGCTGGTAGGAAAAAGAAAGCTGGTCGTCCTTCACCAGCGTCTCGAAGTATTTGAATGAGATATTGGGATAGGGCTTCAGTTCCTCCCCGATCTCGTAGAGGTGCGTGGACAGTACAAAAAGCGAATCCTTGATCTTGATCAGGCCGCGGATCACGGCCAGCGAGCACTTCATGGCATCCTGCACGTTGGTACCCTTGAACAGCTCGTCGATAAGCACCAGCCATTTTTTGCCGTTGTTGATTTTCTGGATCGTGTGCTTGATCCGCTGTACTTCGTTGAAGAAATAGCTCTCACCCTTGGTGATGTTGTCGGCTACGTTGATGTTGGTCAGCAGCCCGTCGAACACCGTCAGCCGCATGCTGCGCGCCGGCACGCCCATGCCGATATGCGCGAGGAATACCCCCGAGCCCAGGGCCTTGATGAGGGTGCTCTTGCCGGCCATATTGGCCCCGGTGAGGAAAAGAAAGTTCTGCGAGGGGTCCAGCGTAAGGTCATACGATACGGGATGCTCCAGCAACACATGATGCAGCCCTTCAGCCTGGAACAGGGGATCGGCGCTTTCCACGAACTCGGGGAACCGGAGGTTGAAGGTTTTGACCG
>DATAGL010000462.1:0-5997 GCA_036263755.1 Chitinophagaceae bacterium
TTTGGTGCAGGCAAAGGAAATCAGGGTCAGGAGGAGGGCATGCAGCATAGGAACATTCATCAATACGGTTAAAACTGCACCGCCCCGCCTTTATTGCGCCTCCTCCGTTAAAAATTTGTTGGGATCCCGGTCCCGAGATAACGGGCCATTTCAGCGGCGTACTGGTGCGCAATGATGCCGGCCTCGCGGGCGAAATCCTCTCCCCTGGAGGCATAGATGACGGCCCGGCTCGCATTGACCAGCAGGCCGCCGTCGGGCAGGAGTGCCTTTTCCGAAATGGCCTGGAGGCTTCCGCCCTGGGCGCCCACTCCGGGCACGAGGTAGAAATGCCGGGGCGTCCGTTCGCGGATCCGGTCAAAAGCTTCGGCCTGCGTGGCCCCGATCACAAACATGAGGTTCTCTTCCGTGCCCCAGCCCGCCGCCGTTTTCAGTACTTTCTCATACAGGTATTCCCCGCCAAACTGTTGCAGCTCAAAATCCTGCGCCCCGGGATTCGATGTGAGCCCCAGCAGGATGGTCCATTTGTTCTCGTACTCCAGGAACGGGAGCACGCTGTCGGAGCCCATGTAGGGCGCAACGGTAATCGCATCAAAGTTCAGGGTTTCAAAAAAGGCGCGGGCATACTGGCTGGAGGTATTGCCGATATCGCCCCGCTTGGCGTCCGCGATCTTGAAATGCGTAGCCGGAATGTAGGCGGCCGTTTGCTCCATGGCTTCCCAGCCGCGGGTTCCGTACGCTTCATAAAAAGCAGTGTTGATCTTGTAGGCAACGCAATGCTCCAGCGTGGCATCGATGATTTCCTTATTGAACCGGAACAGGGCATCGGGCTGTCCCTGCAGGTGCGCCGGTATTTTGGTCAGGTCGGTATCCAGTCCAACGCAGAGGTATGTTTTTTTCTTCAGGATCTGTTCGGTGAGTTGCGAGCGGGTCATGGCGCGAAATTAGGAATTGGGGGTTAGGAATGGGGAATTGGGTTGTGGAGCAGTTGAACCGTTGAACAGTTGATCAGTTGAAGGGTTGATATGTTGATAGGTTGAAGGGTTGATAAGGTGAACAATTATAAAAGTTAAAGGGAGGATCAACTGCCATTTGAATATTGAATATTGAGTATTGAAAATTATTTACTTGCTTGTTCCCTTTTCAACTATTCAACGGTTCAACAGTTCAACTCCTCCGCCAGCACCTGCCCGAACCGCCACACTTCTTCAAACGTATTGTACAGGGGTACAGGTGCGATGCGGATAACGTCGGGTTCGCGCCAGTCGGCAAAGATGCCGGCCCGGGTAAGGGCATCAAACACCTTGCGGCCATCCTGCAGCATCAGCAGCGAAACCTGGCAGCCGCGGGCACTTTCCCGCTCGGGGGTCAGCACGCGGATGGGCGCACCGGCGGCACACAGCTCCTGCACCAGCTCCAGAACGTACCCGCTCAGGGCTTTTCCTTTTTGAACCAGCGCCTCCATCCCGGCAACAGCAAAAAGCTCGAGCGCCGCCCCGTGCGCGGCGTAGAGCAGCGGCGACGGCGTGCTGAGCTGCCAGCCTTCGGCGGAACGTATGGGCCGGAACCCTTTCTGCATAAGAAAGCGGGTTTCTTTCTCGTAGCCCCACCAGCCGCCGAAGCGCTGCAGGGTAGCGGCGTGGTAGCGTTCATGGATAAAGGCACCGGCTACCGCACCGGGCCCTGAATTAAGGTACTTGTACGAGCACCAGGCGGCGAAGTCGGCGTTCCAGCGATGCAGGTGCAACGGCACGTTTCCGGCCGCATGCGCCAGGTCGAACCCTGCTTTGGCTCCTGCCTTGTGCGCAGCCGCAGTGATGCGCTCCAAATCGAATACCTGGCCCGTGTAATAGTTTACGCCGCCGAGGAACACCAGGGCCAGCTCCCCGCCGTGCTGCTCAATGGCCGCTTCGATATCTTCTTCCTCAATCTGTACGGCCCCGGGGCGCGGCCCTACTTCCACCAGTATTTCATCCGGGTCCAGTCCGCGCTGCCGGATGTGGGTTTCCAGCATGTACTGGTCGCTGGGAAAAGCTTTCGCTTCGCAGAGGATCTTCCGCCGCCGTCCGTCCGGCCGGTAAAAGGAAACGAGCAGCAGGTGCAGGTTTACCGTCAGCTGGTTCATCACCGTAACCTCCGAAGGCTTCGCGCCCACGACAGCGGCCAGCGGACCGGTAAGACGGTCGTGGTATTGCATCCAGGGCGTCGATCCATTAAAAAATCCTTCCACGCCCCAGTGTCCCCATTGCTCCAGCACTTCCCCCAGGCAGGCGGCGGTACGCCTTGGCTGCAGGCCCAGCGAGTTGCCTAAAAAATAAATCTGGTCCCGTCCATCCCGCTGCGGGATAATGAATTCGGAGCGCAGGGCGGCAAGGGGATCCGCAGCATCAAGCGTCCGGGCATATTCGGGGCTGTTCCTCTTTTCCATATGGCTGAATTAAATACTTCCGGTACGGCCGCCATCTACCGGTATGGACGTGCCGTTGACATAAGCTGCTGCCGGGGAGGCCAGGAAGGCCGCCACTGCAGCTATTTCCGCAGCGGTGCCGAAGCGGCCGGCCGGTATCTCCTGCTGCATTTCCTGCGCCAGCTCCGCTTCGGTGATGCCGCGGCGGCCCGCGTTGTGCCGGACCAGGCTTTCGAGCCGGCCGGTTTCCGTATAACCGGGCAGTACGTTGTTTACGGTAATGCCATGTATGGCCAGCTCATGAGCCAGCGTCTTGGCCCAGGAGGCGACAGCCCCGCGGGTGGTGTTGGAAACACCCAGCCCTTTCAGCGGAATCTTTACCGAGGTGGAGACGATGTTGATAATCCGACCGAAACCTTTTTCTTTCATCCCGGGCACAACGGATTGCACAAGGATATGATTGCAGATCAGGTGCTGTTGGAAGGCCTGGAGAAAAGCTTCTTCCGGTGCGTCGATAATGGGACCGGCCGGCGGACCGCCGGTATTGTTCACCAGGATGTCCACCGGACCCTCGGCCACTATAGAAGCGATGGCCCGGCGTACGGCTTCCGGGTCGGAAAAATCGGCCACGGCGTACCGGTGAAGCTGCCGCAGCGTGCTGTCCAGCAGGTTTACTTTTTCCCGTAAAGCTTCCTCATTCCGCGCGAGCAGTACGCATTGGGCACCCATCAGCGCCAGCTCTTCGGCAATAGCCCAGCCAATGCCCTGGGTACTGCCGCAGATCACCGCCGTCCTGCCCTCCAGTGATAAATTCATGCATTTATTTTAGCGCCCAAACCTAAGGAAAAGACGGCGTACCCGGAGGGACGGACAATTCTTTCCGCATGCGGAAGTTGGTAAGGGCCACTCCTTGAAGCCAAACCTCCTGTTCCACAACCTGCCGGAAACCCTGCCGCAGAAAGAAGGGCCTTGCCGTAATGCTTACATCGGCTTCCAGCGCTTCCATTCCCTGCACCCGGGCTTCCGCTTCCAGCGCACCTAACAAGGCGGCGCCGATGCCTTTTCCCATATGGGAAGGGGCTATAAATAACAGGTCAACGTAACCTGCCGGCGTCAGCGCACCAAAGCCGCACAGGCCGGTGCCGTCCTCCGCAAGGAGGAAAAAGGAATCCTGGACCCGGCCGGTCCATAGCGCCCGGTCCTTTCCGCGCTCGGCCCATACCTGAACCTGCTGCGCCGTATAGTCCCCCGCATTCACTTGCAAAACGGTGGTCCGGAACAGCTGTGTGATCCCTTCCAGGTCGCCGGTGGTGGCCATGCGATAAGTAATATTATTCATGAAAGAGGTCGGGATAATCGGTAATAATGCCATCCACACCCAGCTGCCGCAACCGGTCAATCGACGCTTTGTCATTGACGGTCCAGGGAATCAGCTGCATGCCTTTGGCGTGGCAGTCCCGCACCAGGGTGTCCGTCACCAAGGAATAGTGCGGACTGTACACGGAGGGCACAAATCCAAGCCGGGCCAGCTGTTCCTCCAGCGTACGCTTGTCGAAATCCTCCACCAGCAGCGCCGTGCGCACCGATGGATGCGTGCGCCGTACTTCCTGGAGGGTGCGGATATCGAAAGACTGAAGGATCATGCGGTCCTGCATCCGGTGGCGCTCCACTACCTGCATCACCAGGGCGACGAATTCGGCCGGGGCGGGGTGGTACTGACCATCGGTTCCCGGATCCGATTTTATTTCCATGTTATAAAAAACCGGGCGTCCGCCCTTTTCTTTGAGCCAGGCTTCCACGCCGGTAAAGACTTCATCCAGCAGGGGCTTGCGCACCGCCCTTTTTTCCTGCCGGGGAAAGCGGGGGTGCGGCTTTAATCCGACATCGTACCGCTGTACTTCGGCGGCGGGCATCCGGTAAATGTTCAGGCTCCTTTCTTCCGCTTCGGTGACCGGCTGCCCGTCGGGTTTCGTGCTGATCTCGTGGTTGAAAAAGGGCTCGTGCGAAAGCACCACCTGCTTATCGGCAGTGATCACCAGGTCCAGTTCCAGCGTTGTGATGCCCAGCTCCAGCGCGCGGATCATGGCCGGAACGGTGTTTTCCGGCAAGAGGCCGCGGCAACCGCGGTGGCCTTGCTTGTCGAACGAGGGAGGAGATATAATAGTGGTCGGCATACGTTTAGACGGGTGCAAAGTGCAGCTGGCCACGAGGAGCCATATTGCGGGAACGAAACGTTTCATGGCGGAAAAGGTACGTTGCCCGGCGCAAACCAAAGGTTATGTTACCGTAAAGGGACCCGCCTGTCAGACCTCCTGAACGTAGCAGTACACGAGCCATACAGCAACCAGGGCCATCACCGCACACAAAGCTACATGGGTGACAAAAAGCTTTCCGCGGCGGGCATAACGGGAGAGCGCAAAAGAAAGAAGGGCGGAGCACAGGACGGCGTATACTGCCACGTGGGCCAGCAGCCAGGCCATCGTCGATTCAAAGGAACGTTCCGCCACCCCCGCAGATTCCAGCAAGGGAAACAGCGCCGGATAGCCTTTTGCCAGCAGGGTTACAAGGGATGAATCATTTGGGCCTCCTTCCGCCACCGCCGCGGCCGAAAGAAAGACCACCCCAGCGGCGCAGGTGCAGAGGAGGAGGCCGGCAGCGAAGCAATCCGCACGGAACAGCCACAATAACCGGGATGAACGATTGCGGAGCAGCATACCGGGATCAGGAAGAATATAGTTGTTCCTTACGGGCCTTCATTTCGGCCGCAATGGTTCCGGCGTCTCCCCCGGCGGCTTCCAGCTTACGGGTGATGTGCTCATAGCTTTCCCGGTCGCGGTTCTGGCTCAGCTTGAAAGTATTTTCGATAGCGGCCACCTCCACTTCAATACCCACAATGGCTTTTACCAGCCGGTCAATGTACTCCTGCGGCAGGTGCCGGAAGGATGCCGGTGAATCCGGGTTGTTTTCGAACTGCGTGGTGGTCTGCTCCAGGATCTGCAGCAGGTCGCTTTCCTCCAGGAAACGCAGCGTACCGCGGGCCTGCACCGACATATAATTCCAGGTGGAGCCCTGTTGCGGGTTGGTATACCAGGAAGCGCTCACGTAGGTGTGCGCACCGGTGAACAGCACGAGGGCCTGTTCGTTCTGCACGAAGGCCTTATGGTGATCGGTCTGGCGCATGATGTGGCCCCTCAGGAACAGCCGTCCCTCCCGCTCTTCGAAGAGCAGCGGTACCTGCGTGGCCACCGGCTTGTCGCCGGCAGCGCCGATCAGGGTGGCAAAGGGGTGTTCTTTCATGAACCGGAGCACGGTTTCATCGTCCTTCTCCTTGAAATATGGCAGGTTGTACATAGCAATTGCTTGAAGACGCAAGCTAATAAAAGGATTCCGGATGGGGAATGCCCGGATTCGGGGAAGCGCTGCAGGCTATACGCTTCAGGCTGCAGGCTTTGAGCCGGGATTCGGCTGCCGAAAAGAATGCGCTTACCCAGGATTGCAGAAAGCGGACCTGTTGCCTATCTTGGCGCCCATGAATTCTGCTGTACGCTTTTTGTTTGTGATCGCTGTTTTTCTTTTCCTGGGTCATTATGCAC
>DATAGL010000463.1:0-2965 GCA_036263755.1 Chitinophagaceae bacterium
GCAAAGGCCGACGAGCGCTTCGAAGCCAATGCCCTGGTGGTGAATGACCCGCACATCCGCTTTTATGCCGGCTTTCCCCTCGTAGCGCCCGGCGGCAGCCGCCTCGGCACGCTTTGCGTCATCGACCGCGAGCCGCGCACCCTTCCGGCAACGCAGCTGCAGCAGCTGCAGCAGATCGCCAACCAGGCTATGAAGCTGCTGGAACTGCACAAGGCCAACCGCCTGCTGCAGCAGCTCCGCGACCGCGAGGGGCTGCACCGGCAGGAACTGGAACGGCTGGTGAACAACCAGCGGAAAATGGTGGCGATCCTGGCCCACGATACCCGGGGTGCCCTCTACTCGATGAAGCAGCTGCTGCGGATGTTCATCGCGGGCGAAGTGCCCCGCGACCAGGCCGGCAAGCTGCTGGAAATGATGGGCGAGCAAACGGAGATCACGATCAGCATGGTGGAAAACCTCGTAAAATGGGGCGAGCTCCACCTCCATGCCGGCGGTACCGGTACGGTCGACCTGCTCCGGGAGATCGTGCAGGAGATCTTCCGGCAGGTGGCCCCGGCCGCACAAACAAAGAATATTCAACTGCTCAATGAGGTCGGGGGCGAAGCCACGCTGCAGACCAATGGCGAACTGCTCCGGTTCATCGTGCGCAACCTCCTGACCAACGCCGTCAAATACACCGAGCACGGGACCGTGCACGTCACGGGCCGGCGCAACGGCGACCGTTACCTGCTGTGCGTAGCGGACACCGGTACGGGCATGACGGCCGAAAGCCGCAAGGCCCTGTTCAAGGGCAAGGCTCCTTCCCAGGCAGGTACCCGCAAGGAGCCGGGGTCCGGTCTCGGGCTGCTGCTTATCCACGAATTCGTGCAGCAGGCGGGTGGTTTTATTGAAGTGCAAAGCCGGCTGAAGAAAGGCACGACCATCTGCATCAGCCTGCCCTGCACCTGAGGAAAAGGGAGAGCCGCCGGCAGGGCTTTTATTCCAGCCGTTCTTCGCCTACATTTGCCCCCGCGGACCCCGCCCCTTTAAGCAGAAGGTCTGACAAAAACCTTCAATTCATCCCATGAAAAAAGTATTCCTGTACCTGTGCCTTTTCGCCGCGGCGAACCTCCATGCCCAGGACGCCACGGTAAAGCAACTGCAGGCCGATGCCAATAAGAAGATCAGGAAAGAAGCCGATACCACGGGACGCACCTGGCGTTCGGGCGGCATTTACAACATCAACCTGGCCCAGGGTTCACTGAGCAACTGGGCCGCGGGCGGCGACAATTTTTCGCTTTCCCTGAACTCCCTCCTGAGCGTTTATGCGTTTTATACAAAGGAAAAGATCAGCTGGGACAATACCCTGGACTTCAACCTCGGTTACCTGCGGTCCACGAGCCTCGGCAGCCGCAAGAACGACGACCGGATCGACCTGCTGAGCAAATACGGCTATGCCGTGTCTTCCGACTGGAACCTCACCGCCCTGTTCAACTTCCGCAGCCAGCTGCTGAAAGGCTATACCTATCCCGATGGCGTACGGACCTTTTCTTCTGCTTTTCTTTCACCGGCCTATATACTCACCTCCGCCGGTATGAACTACAAGCCGAACGATGCGTTCTCCGTATTCCTGTCGCCGGTAACGGCCCGCTGGGTGATCGTTAAGGACGATACGCTTTCGGCCCGCGGCCAGTACGGGGTGGAGCCGGGCCGGCACAGCCGCTCGGAGTTCGGCGCCTTTGTATCGGCCACCTACATAAAGGAATTCAGCCCGCAGCTTTCCTACAAAGGGCGCCTCGACCTTTTTTCCAATTACAAGCACCACCCGCAGAATGTGGACCTCTTCCTCTCCAACCTCTTTTCGGTAAAGCTCTCGAAGATCCTTTCCGCCACCTGGAACGTGGACCTTATTTACGATGACGATGTGCGCCTCTTCGGCAAGGAAGGAAAGTCGGCGGCGCTGCAGCTGAAATCGCTGGTCGGACTGGGGCTGCTTGTCAAATTTTAGCCGTTCTCCAAAAGCATTTTTCGGAAGAGGAAAGGCCGCTGCGGTTCTTCCTCTTTCTTTTTTTACCCTGGCCACCCATTGCCGGGATGCTTTTTTATGAGCCTCCCGGGAGCCGGGTATAGGATGCGCAGCCGTCCTGCCATTCACCCTCCGGTATGGCCGCTCGCCGGTTTTGGGGCACCGCTCGTCGGGAAGGGCAAACCTAAAACTTCATTCGTACGAAATATTTCCTACCTTAGGGATATGAAAGAAAAGAACACCGGTAAAGGGGGCTCCGCAGAGCCGACCAAATCCGAGCTGGAGATCCTGCAGGTGCTCTGGCAGTACGGTCCCTCCACTGTGCGCTTTGTGAACGATACGCTGAACGAACAGAAGCGCGAAGTGCAATATACCTCCACGCTGAAGCTCATGCAGATCATGTTTGAGAAGGGCATCCTGCACCGCGACGATACCGCCATGAAGCATGTGTACCGGGCGGCGCTGGAAGAGCAGAAAACAAAAAGCCAGTTGCTGGACCGGATGACCGAATCGATGTTCAACGGTTCGCGCAGCAGCCTGATCATGCAATTGCTGGGCAATAAAAAGACCTCCAAGAAAGAGCTGAAGGAAATCAAGGATTTTCTTAAAAAGCTCGACGGAGAGAACGACGTAAAGTAAAAACGGAATCCCATGACCTTCTCCTTCTTTTCCGAAGCGGTCCGGCACGCCCTGTTGTGGATGCTGGTGCATTCCCTCTGGCAGGCCTTGGTCGCGGCCGTCCTCGCCGGCCTGCTGATCCTGGCCACCCGGACGAAGCCGGCCGCTTTCCGGTACAACGGACTGTTGCTTATCGGTCTCCTGTTTGTGCTAGCGGCCGCGGGTACGTTTTACGGGCAGTTTACCGGCTACCGGCCTTCCGCTCCCGGAAACAGCCATCCCGTTGTGTTGGCAGCGGAGGGGGAAGGGTTATCGTCGGAACTACCCGAATCCACTGCCGGG
>DATAGL010000464.1:0-3325 GCA_036263755.1 Chitinophagaceae bacterium
TTCGGCTTAGAAAAGCAAGGGGAAGCTGCCAGCTGCCGGCATCAGGCTGCAAGCGGTACGGGAGCGCATCATCGGTATTCTTTCTTATGCGTTTCTTCACACTCCCGTGTTTGCAGTACTTCTGAAATAAATAACCTCCGCGCCCTCCTTTTCTCCTTAGCTCTGCGCGAAACCCTGTTCCTGCCATCCGCAAGCTACCGTTCTGATAGCACAACTCACCTCCTACTCCGCACACGCACCCAGCTTCCGCTGCAGCAGTTCTTTCTCCGCCGGGGCCGCCGTGCAGCCCAGCGCCTGGAGGTAGCAGTCAACCGCCGTTGCCCGCCGCTGCAGCTGCACATATACATCGCCCAGGGCGGTGAGATAGAGATTGTGATTTTCCAGTCCCCTGATTTCGCGGAGTTCGGCCAGGGCGGTGGCTGCGCCTTGGGCATAGAGGGCGGCAATGGCCTTGTTCAGGGCAATGAAGGGCGTGGGGCGCTGGGTGTGCAGCACGCTGTACAGGTAGTAGATGGCCTTCCAGTCCGTGGCTTCAAAGGAAGGGGCTGAGGCATGAAAATAGGCGATGGCAGCCTCCAGGTGGTAGACGGAGGTTTCGCGGCCGGTGGCGCCTTCCAGGAACGAAAACCCTTTGGCAATGAGGGGCCGGTACCAGAGGCTGCGGTCCTGGTGCTGCAGCAGAATGATCTGCCCGCGGTCATCGAGGCGGGCGGGCAGCCGGGCCGCCTGGAAACAGAACAGCGCCAGCAGGGCTGCCGTTCGGGGCCCGTCCGTGCGCTCGTTCTTCGTGAGCTGGTAGGCCAGGCGCATCGCTTCCTCGCAAAGGTCCTCCCGGATGATCCGGTCGGGGTGGGCGGAGTGATAGCCTTCATTGAACAGCAGGTAAAGACAGTGCAGCACGGCATCGAGGCGGCGGCTGATTTCGGAAGGCGGCGGCAGCTCCAGGGTAATGCCCTGCTCACGCATGGCCGTGCGGGCGCGGTAGATGCGCTTGGCGATGGCTTCCTCACCGGTGAGGAACGCCCGGGCGATTTCCCCGTTGCTGAGCCCGCACAGGGTTTTGAGGGCCAGGGCCAGCTGTGCTTCCACGGGGATGCAGGGGTGGCAGCAGGCAAAGATCATCCGCAGCAGGCTGTCTTCAATAGCGCCTTCCTCGAAGGCCCCGTGCACCGTGGCGCCGAGGCTGTATTCCGACTGCAGGCGGTACTGGTATTCGGGATGGACCTTGCGCCGGAAGGTCTGCTCGCGGCGCAGGAGGTCCATGGCTTTATTGCGGGCCACGCGGTGCAGCCAGGCAGGCGGGTTATCGGGCAATCCCCTGAACCGCCAGGTATGCAGGGCCTGGAGCAGGGTGTCCTGCACGATATCCTGCGCGGCCTCAAGATGCTGCAGGCCAAGCAGCCGCGTAAGCACAGCCACCATCTTTCCCGACTCGTGCCGGAAAAGATGGTCGACTGCCTGCTGGAGCTGGGGTCCGGACATGGGTTACATATCCAGGTTCATGACGGGACGCACCTGTACCTGTCCGCCGTAGGAAAAATCGGGATAGTCGCGGCAGAGGGCGGCTGCTTCGTCGAGGGAAGCCGCATTCACGATGAAGTACCCGCCCACAAGTTCCTTGCCTTCGGTATAAGGCCCGTCGGTAACGGCATCGGGACCGCTGACCAGCTTTCCGCCGGGCAGCAGGGGCTCGCCGGATACGTACCGGTCTTCCTTCTGCAGTTTTTCCACCCAGGCCATCCACTGGCCCATATTGGCCTGCAGGTCTTCCGGCGATGCGTCTTGTTTGATTCCTCCGTGAAAAATGAGCATGAACTTTTCCATAACAGTTGTTTTTGCGTTTTTAAAATAAGGATTTAATCCCTGACGAATGAGCGGGAGGATTCCGGACAAAGGCATGAAACTATTTTTTTCTTCCGGGGTACTGGGGTTCACCAATAACCTTCGGGATTCTTCAATCGTCATTCCTTCCCGCCTGTGGCGGGACAAGTAGTTCTGCGGTTCCCTGCCTCCGGCAGGGGGTTGCACGCAATGGCGCAAGGGAACGCAAAGGCGCAAAGAGGATTTATGCCATTTGATCCTTGTGTATTGATTATTGCTTATTGAATGTTTTTCATGTCAACCGATCAACCCTTTAGCTGATCAACTGCTCTGAAAGCATTCAAAATAAACCGGCGGCTCCCGATTATATTCGGTACCTTTAAAAGAACCACTTTGGTTGGGCCTGTAACGGAACGATTGTTTTGCCACTGTTTCTTGCACACTCAGCCGGTTGATACCGGACCACCCCTTAAAAGAAACAGCATATGATCACCCCAACCGACAAACAGGCGCTGCTGGGTATATACCAGCAATTATCCGGAATGCCGACCGCAGAGCGCAATTTTACCAGCATGGAAAGTCTTTTTTATTCGGTGCTGCACCTCGCCCGTAACTACGGCAACAACCGCAGCGATAACCCGCTGCTGAAAGATTTCCTGGAGATCAAGCACAGTGTTTACAGCGAAACGCAGAAAGCCTTTTCCAAACGGAAGCAGCGGGAGCTGATCATCTTCCAGTTCAAATCGGCCTTCAAAAAGAAGCTGGCCATCTGGGCACACTAATCCTGCCGGTACCGGTTCATTTTCCCAGCACCCTTTCCCAACTGTATGCAGATTCAAGTATCCAATCTCAGTGCTAATGTGTTTGCCGACGATCTGGAGCGCTTGTTTGCGGAATATGGTGAGGTGGCCATGGCCGTTGTGTTCCGCGACTCCGAGAGCGGCCGGTCGAAAGGCGTGGCGATCATTGATATGCCGAACGATGAACAGGCCGTACAGGCCATGCTTTGCCTGGACCAGACCCTGCTCGACGGGCGCATGATGGAGTTGCGCTCTATCGGGTACAGCAGCGGGGACAGAAGGAACTAGCGGGATGGGGCCTCAGGCTTCGAAGCTTTCGGCATAAGGTGCCAGCCGGGCGATTTCCGAGCCGTTGAAGATCCGGCTCAGGCCCATGTTGCCGGATTGGTTATAGGCCTGGATGCTGCTTTGCGGAACGATCCGCCAGAAGTTTTTCGATTTCAGGTAAGCATAATCCTTGTCTTTTACGAACAGGCCGAAAATGGCATTGCGCTTCTGGAAGCTGATCTTGGCGCAAAGGGAGCCTTCCTGGAAGTGCTTGTCTACAAAACGTTCGATGTCTTCTGATTGCATAAAATAAAGTTTAATGGTGCTTCCTTCCCTCGGTTTTCAGGGGATGCGGCAGGCGGTTCTTCTTACGCTACCGGAACGGCCGTTGGTTCTACCGAAAAGCGGCGCCCGTCGATAATGCTTCCGTTCAGCCG
>DATAGL010000465.1:0-4395 GCA_036263755.1 Chitinophagaceae bacterium
TGGAAAATAGAAGCTTAACCTTCTGTGTATTGGCAACTGGCCAATACACAGAAGTATTAGGAAAAAGGATTCCCCCACAAACGCCAAACTTCAAACACCAAACCCCAAACGCTTATCCTCTAACGGACAACAGGATTGCCACATAATGACAGATGGCAGCCACCAGCACGAAGCTGTGCCAGACGGCATGGCTGTACCAGTATTTTTCCCAGATGTAGAAGATCACGCCGAGGCTGTACAACACGCCGCCGGCGATCACCAGGGAAAGCACCGGCATGGGCATGGGGTTGAAAAAGGAGGAGCCGCCGGCCAGCATGCTCCAGCCCATCATCAGGTAAATAATCGTGGACAGGATCTCCCAGCGCCCGCAGCAAAAGATCTTGAATACCGTACCGATCACCGTCAGGGTCCATAATACGATGAGGAGCCCGATGCCGAAGTTGTTGTTCTGGTAGATCAGCACCAGCGGGGTATAGGTGCCGGCGATAAGGAAGTATATGGCAATGTGATCGAGGATTTTGAAGGCACGCTTTACCTGTTCCTGCTGGAAGCCGTGGTACAGGGTGGAGAACGTGAATACCATCAGGAAAGAAAAACCATAAACGCTGGCCCCCACGATGCGGGCGGTATTTTCCCCTTTTGCGGCCAGGGTCAGCAGGATGGGAATACAGATAATCCCGAACAGGATCCCAAATCCGTGCAGGATGCTGTTGATCATTTCCTGCTTCAGGCGCAACGGGGTGTTTTCAGCGAGCATAGGTTTACGATTATATGGTAATGAAAGAGCGTACCAAAAACACAGCAAAAGGAAGGCCATGAGCTTGCCTGGAAGATTAAATCTTGCTTATGTCCCGGCAACCTCCAGGATTTACGATGTATGAAGTACGATGTACGGTTTCCGGAGGCCCTTGCAGGTTCAAGCTGCCCCAACCGTGGAACATCATCGTCCATCGTCCTTCGTCAATCAACCGGAAAACCCTGGCATTCTTTTTTCGTTTTTTCTCCTTAAAGCAAATAAAATGAAAGAGAAAACCACCAGCGGAGGTTCCGGTCTTCAGGAAGGCCTGAACGAAGGAAATCCCAATACGGAGCGTACCCCCTCAGGCCCTCACCCGGTGCAGACGGGCGCCGACATTGATCTTACCGGCGGCACCACGCAGCAGCGGGGCGGGGAAATGCAGGGCGACGAACTCCCGGGCAACTCCGGGAATACGGATGCGGCAGCCGGCAGCCGGCAGTAGGAGTTTGGAGTAAATTTTTGGCGTCGAAAGAGAATAAAGTTCGGTAGTGGGTTTCGCGCAGAGCTCAGGAGAAAAGGAGGACGCAGAGAAGGACCTCCGGTAGCTCCTTTTCTCCTTAGCCCGGCGCGAAACCATTAATCCCTTGATCCCGCTCCTGACCGGAAGGCGCGTATCTTCGCCCTATGCGCCGGTACGTGCAATACGATCCCTTCAATATTTACTGCTTCGAGGCGGAAGCCTGGCCGCACCCGGTACACAAGCATACCTATTTCGAGATCATCTTTATCCGCGATGGGGCAGGGCGTCATGTGATCAACGGGAATTCCTTTCCCTACCAATCCGGCGATGTGTTCCTGCTGGGCCCCGAAGACTACCACTTTTTTGAGATCGGGCAACTGACCCGGTTCTGCTACATCCGTTTTTCGGAAACTTTCCTGCGCGACGACAGCAGCCGGCACCGCAAAGGACAGGAAACCATCGCCTCCCTGCTGACCTCAGCCTATTATTCCAACGGATGCATCGTGCAGGAAGAAGCGGATAAAGGCACGCTCGGGCACCTGCTGTCCGCACTCATCCGGGAATATGAAAACCGGAGCGGTCCCTCCTACGAGCTCATCATGGACAGCCTCCTTAAAGCTATTCTGAGCATTCTGGCGCGCAACCTCATCCGGGAAACAGGGAAAGGTTCCGATGCGCCGGTGGCGCATCCCCTGATGCAGCAAATCTTACTGTACATCCGGCAGCACATCCACGAGCCGGCCCGGCTGCGTATGGAAAACCTGGCGGCCACATTCCATTACGCACCGCGGTACCTGGCGGCCCTGTTCAAGAAGGAAGCCGGGGAATCGCTGCAGCAATACATCCTCCGCTATAAACTGAAGCTGATTGAAGAGCGCCTGCATTCGGGCACAGCCTCGCTCTCAGAGATCAGTGCCGAATTCGGGTTTACCGATGAGAGTCACCTGAACAAGCTGTTCCGCAAATATTACGGGGTATCGCCCGGCCGTTTCCGCAGGGACCGGCGTTCTTCCTCGCCTGCTTAATGAAAGCGTTCGTATGCGGCCCGCAGGCAGCTGAACAGGCCGTACAGGATCAGTCCCAACCCCAGTGCCCCGAGCAGGTAAGATCCGAACGATCGTTCCACCAGCTGAAAGGCTTCGGCCGTATCGCCGGCCTCCGAAGCATTGGCATGCAGGGCGGCCTGGAATAGGAGGTAGGCCAGGATGAGCCAGACGAGGCCGCGGGCGACGTACCCGATGGTGCCGGCGCTGACCAGCAACCGGGCGGCCTGTGAACGGATGCCCGACTGCTCTACATGCTTTTTATATTTTTTGGAAAGCCCGTAATACAACTGGTAAATACCGACACCTGCAAGCACCAGGGCCGCGATGCCGGTCAGCCATTGGCCGTAAGACTCCTGCAGCAGCCGGGCTGCCAGTTGCTGTTTGCCACCGCCGCCTTGTGAAGACCGGTGCATCAGCAGCCGCAGGGCGGTCAGGGACAACGACAGGTAGGTAAGCCCGCTGATGAAGTACCGGAGCCGCTTGCTCCACTTCTGGTCCTCGGGCGGAGGCGAAAAGGTCTGCACCGCCCGCCAGGCGGCATAACAGAGCAGTCCAAGGGAAATGAGCCCCAGCAGGAAAGCGCCGCCGGGACCTTTCTGAACAAAGGAAAGCGCGCCTTCCTGGTCGGCGGAGTCCGACGCACTGCCCAGCTCAAAGGCGGCCATGAAGGCCAGGGCGCCGAGCAGAATATAAACGATGCCCTTGGCGGTGAGCCCTGCCCGGGCCATACCACGCACCCAGGGCCTTGCCGGTGTCAATGCACTATTCAGGTTCATATAAACGTTAAGGTGTTAAATACATGCAAATCAAATACCCGGCCGCCCGGTCGTCAGCTGCCGGTTGCCGGACCCTCTGTATATTCGAACCTTTATGATCCGTATGAAAAAAATAAAGTTGATCGGGTGCGCCCTGCTCCTGCTTTGCCTGGCCGGACCCGCCCGCGCCCAGCTGAAGGGATTTTCGATTGGCGGCTACCTGGAAGCGGCAAGTCCCACCGCAGGATTCGAGGATACGCACAAAAACGGGGTGGGCCTGGGCGTGGAAGGAAACCTGAAGCTTCCCGGGAAATGGGGACTGACCGCATCGGCGGGCTACATGCACTTCGGGGCCAGGCGGGGTCAAGGTATGGACGACACCCTGCGGATGCCGGCATTCAATGCCACACCCTTGCGGGTAGGCGTGAAATACCGCCTGCCCCTGGTCTACCTGAAGCTCGAAAGCGGCGTTGCCCGTTTTTCCAGAAACGGGGGCACCGCTTTTATCCTGTCGCCGGGCATTGGCGTACGGATTCTCGCCCTCGACATCCAGGGGAAGCTGGAAGCCTGGACCAACGATGAAACCTATACGTTCTGGGGCCTGAAGGTCGGCCTGCACTTTTAGCCGGTCAGGATTGCGGACCGTCGGTTCCGGCATCCCGGTTCCGGCGTACCTCCAGTTCTTCTTCCACGTCGCTTTTGCCCGACGATCGTGCTTCGTAATAATCGGCACGGTCGCTTCCGCTGGGTTCCGTTCCTTCCGACCAGCCGGGTTTGCCGTGGAAGGCGGTATCCAGTGTTTCGGCTACGGAGCCGTCATTCTCCGTTACTTCAGTGCCTTTTTCCTCTTCCGGCGACGACTTGCTGCGGTTAGCAGACAGGAATACATCTTCCTCGCGCTGCGGCTCCACGTAAGGAGCCTGGTGCGGCTGTTGTGCCGGGCCGGGGTTGGGGTCTTGTTCAGGAAACTGCATACAGATTTTGTTTGAGGCATTGGTACGAAGACTGTGCCACGCCCATCCGCATGCAAAAAGCCCCCCGCAAAATGCGGGGGGCTTTTTGATTCTATTGTTTTAAGAAATTAATATTCGTACTTGAAGGTAGTGGTACCGTCCGAGCCGGTCTTCGGGTATCCGGCATCGTCGAAGGTATACTGCATGGTGATGGTCTCATCGCTTTCCGTACCAGGGAAGTCGTAGGAGCGGGTCACGATTTCATGCTTGGTGAAGAACTGCAGCGAGAAGCCGGCATGGTCCATTACATACTTGAATACGGGGGGCATGGCGGATTTATGCGTACCGTAAGTGAAGGTGGCTTCATAAGCGTCTTCCATGT
>DATAGL010000466.1:0-6078 GCA_036263755.1 Chitinophagaceae bacterium
TGCCGCCGCCGATGTCTACAATGGCTACGCCCGCTTCCAGGTCTTCCTGCGCCATAACGGCCGCCGATGAAGCAAGGGGCTGCAGTACCAGGTCCTTGGTAATGAGTCCCGACTTCTCTACCGAACGGTTGATGTTGCGGATAGCGTTCTTGTCGCCGGTAATGATGTGGAAGTTGGCGCCTACTTTAACGCCGCCGTAGCCGATGGGGTCGGCGATGTTCTGGAAATTGTCTACGGTGTACTCCTGCGGAATGACATCGATGATCTGGTCCCCGGCCGGAATGTACGTTTTGTACTGGTCGGCAATCAGCTGATCGATCTCACGCCGGGAGATCTCGTTCTCCGTGTCGTGGCGCACAATGTCACCGCGGGTCTGCAGGCTCTTGATGTGGTGGCCGGCAATGCCCACGTACACTTCGTTTACTTCAAGGTTGGGATTGGAGGCGTAGCAGTTGTCCAGCGCCGTGCGGATGGCCTTAATGGTCTCGTCGATATTCAAGACCTGCCCATGCTTGACGCCGTTGGAGTTCGCCCGGCCGAAACCCAGGATCTCCAGCTTGCCGAACTCGTTCTTTCGTCCGGCAATGACGGCGATCTTGGTGGTTCCGATGTCCAGACCAACAATAATCGGTTGTTCGTTGTTCATGCTTTATGTTGTTTTTAGTTGTTGTAACCGCGGATGAGCAGGATTTGAACGGATTTGCCAGGATACGTTTGTATACGGACAAAGTCGTTCATTGACTGCTCTTTTCCTTTCTCTGCCATGCTGCACGCCTTCTTCACTCTTATTCAGTACGTCCCGGGCAATTCTTCATTCATTCACTTATTCACCCATTCACTTTCCTGGGCATCACGGCTTTCGGTTTGGTCTTCACAGGTTTGGACGGGACATCGGTTTTTCGGTTGGTATGGGACGCGGCCCGGGTGCTGGCCCGGGTCGTTTCGGTATTCTTTTGAATAGTCTCCTGTTTCGGGGAGGCAGCCACTGCAGCCGGAGTAACCGGTAACGCCTTGCGCTGGGTATCCGCCACAGGCCGGGCCGCTTCCATGGCCCGCTCTGCTTTTTCAATTTCAGCCGCTTCCTGCATCAGCCGGTTGCGGGCGAGCAGCTCTTCGATATTCTTGCGCAGCTGAACGGAATCCACGGTAGTACCGGCGCCTTTATGCACCGCCACTACCTGCCCGTCGAACCGTACATCGAGCGCGCTGTACTTATGGAAGCCTGCTTTGCCGGCCACCTGCCGGTAAAAGACGAACAGCCGGGACAGCTTCTGCTCAATATTTTCCGAATTGCCGACGCGGATGATGTGATCCCCCACGGTCGGAATGAGCTCGAACTGCCGGTCCACCACATCGATCTGCGCCACCTGGGCACTCCAGAACGGGTGGCTGCCCACAAACCGGGCGATATTCTTTACATCCTGCAGCAGCAGGCTGTCCTTTTTATTGTTCCTGCGCAGGCCCGGGAAGTTCGTCACCACCGGCACCCGCACCGTTACCCGTTCCAGCAGCGGCATCCGCACACCGGCCGTATCCATGTAAAAGGAAGTGCCGGCCGTAGTGAATACGCGGGCCACAGGCTGCCTTTCTGTAACCAGTACATGCAGGGCATCGTGGCTGTCGAAATAAAGTTCGGCATCAGCCACCCAGGGGTTCGCTTCCAGCGACTGCTCCAGCCCGGCCGGGTTCAGTCCGGTCATACGCATGCCCACCACGCTCCGTCCTTCCAGCCGCTCGAGCCATTCCCGCACGTCCTGCTTTTCAATGAACAGGTGTTCCCCTGTTCCGCGTACGGTAATGAGCAGCTCCTTGCAACGGTGATCCTCCTTGCGGCGGTTGGCCGCAATCAGCAGGGTCAGCATGCCGCTCCCGACGAGCAGCCAGGCCGTCACTACCAGGATCTTCCGTATGGACAATTTGCGGTTCACTAGGCGTTTTCAATAATTTTCTTCAGTTGCGGGATCAGGGTATCGATATCGCCGGCCCCGGCCGTAACGATCACTTCCCCGAACTCCTTATCGATGTTTCGGGCATATGCTTCCATCCATTCCACTAATGATTCTTTGGGAACAAGGTGCCTGGACGCGGCTGCTGCTTTTTCCAGAATCAGCTCACTGCTGACCCCTTCAATCGGCAATTCGCGCGCCGGGTAAATGGGCAGCAAAATTAGGGTATCAGCGATAGATAAACTACGGGCAAATCCATCGGCTAAGTCGCGCGTGCGCGAATAAAGGTGCGGCTGGAAAACCACCGTAACCCTGCGCTGCGGAAACAGGCTGCGCACACTTTTCAGCAAAGCTGCCAATTCTTCGGGATGATGCGCGTAATCATCGATGAACACGGGCTGAATGTAGCCGCCTTCAGGCGTTTCTGCCGGTGGAAGAATATATTCGAACCGGCGTCTTACGCCGGCGAAAGCGCGCACAGCAGCACGGATCCGCTCTTCGTCGATCTGCAGCAGATGGGCTACGGCAATGGCCGCTACAGTGTTCTCTACGTTGTGCATCCCGCCAATGCGCAGCTCCACATCCTTGATCGTGGTGCCGGGCAAATGAACATGGAAGCGGTATCCTCCTTCCTCGATGCGGATGCCCGAAGCATAGATGCCGGCCGCTTCATTGCCGAGGCTGTAGGTAATTTTCGGGGTCGTCACTTCGCGCTGGCGGGGCAGACCGAACTTGGCGATCAGCTGTCCTTCTTCCCGCACACTGTTTTCAAACTGAATGAAAGCATCCTGCAGGGAACGCTCATCGCCGTAGATATCCAGGTGATCGGCATCCATGGCCGTCACCACCGCGATGTCCGGCGACAGCTTATGGAAGCTGCGGTCATATTCATCGGCTTCCACCACACACACTTTCTTATTGGTGCTCCAGAAGTTGGTTCCGTAGTTCACGGAAATGCCCCCGAGAAAAACCGTACAGCCATAACCGCTGTGCCGTAAAATATGACCGGTAAGCGTGGTAATGGTGGTCTTGCCGTGGGTGCCGGCAATACAGATATTGTAGGTATCGCGGGTGATGGCCTGCAGCACGTCGCTGCGCTTCACCACGCGGTAACCGTTTTCCTGGTAAAAAACGAGCCCGGCGTGCGTGCGCGGGACCGCCGGTGTGTACACCACAAGATCAGCCTCCCGCGGAACGAGGTCCGCTGATTCCTCATAATGCACGGCTATGCCGGCCGCCTCCAGTTCGCGCGTGAGGTCGGTGGGGGTTTTATCGTAACCGGAAACCGCCACCCCGTTTGCCTGAAAGTAGCGGGCCAGGGCGCTCATGCCAATGCCGCCGATACCGATAAAGTAAACGGTCTGTACGCCTTCCAGCGTATCAATGGTGGTAGCCTGTATGGGTTGCTCGTTACTCATGAATCAGTTAGTCAGTACATTCAAAATGGCCGTTGCAATCTTCTTGTCTGCATCCGGCACGGCCTGCTTTCCTATTTGTTCCTTCAGTTCGTTCTGCCTGTTCCGGTCGGCCGCCAGTTCGAGGATGGCCGGTACCAGTTTTTCGCCCGCTTCGCTATCCTTCACCATCAGGGCGGCGCCCTTTTCCACCAGGCTTTGCGCGTTGGAGGTCTGGTGATCCTCCGCTGCAAAGGGATAAGGCACAAACACCACCGGCTTACGCACCGTGCAAAGCTCGGCGATGGCCATGGCTCCGGCCCGGGAGATCACCACATCGGCGGCGGCGTATCCCAGCTCCATCTGCGTGATAAAATCGTTCACCCAAACTCCGCTCAGTCCCTTCGCTCTTTCTTTTCCCTTCTCCGCATAAGGCTTTCCCGTCTGCCAGATCACCTGCAGGCCGGCTCCCAGCAGGTCATTCAGCCAGCGGTCCACCGCTTCGTTGATCGACCGGGCGCCGAGGCTGCCGCCTACCGCCAGCACGACCGGCTGCTCCGGCACGAGGCCGAAAAAGCGGAGGGCTGCTTCGCGGTCTACCCGGGCGCGGGCGATGGCCGGCCGCACGGGATTGCCGGTGATCTCGATCTTCCCGGCCGGGAAGAACTTTTCCATGCCGTCCGTGGCCACAAACACCCGGGTGGCTTTCTTTCCCAGCAGGATGTTCGACTTGCCCGCGAAGGAGTTCGACTCGTGGATAAAAGTGGGTACCCCTTTCACCTGTGCATAGCGCAGCACCGGGAAGGAAGAGTATCCGCCTACACCCACCACCGCATCGGGACGGAACGACCCGATGATCGAGCGGACCTGGAAAAAGCTCCGGACCAGCTTGAAGGGCAGACCGATATTTTTCATCAAAGAGCTCCGGTTGAAGCCGGCTATATCAATGCCGCGGATGGCATAACCTGCCTGCGGCACTTTTTCCATTTCCATTTTTCCCTTCGCACCCACAAACAGGATCTCGGTGCCGGGGGCTGCTTCCTTCAGCGCATTGGCAATGGCAATGGCGGGAAAAATATGCCCGCCCGTTCCGCCGCCGGCGATGATCACCCGCAGGGGCCGCCCTTTCTCGTGCCCGTTGTGCTTCATTCCTTCCGTCATAAATCCCGTCTATACTTCGGCCGTTTCGGCCTTGTTCTTTTTCAATCGGTTGGTATTCGGCCCGGATGCAGCTTCTTCCGCTTCTTCCGCTTCTTCCTCTTCCTCGTATTCTTCTTCTTCTTCTTCCGCTTCCGCCTCCGCCGCAGCGATCGCTTCTTCCTTGCCTTCCAGCTGCTCCACGTTCCGGGCCACACTCAGGATGATGCCGATGGACAGGCAGGTAAACAGGAACGAGGACCCGCCCATACTTACCAGCGGCAGCGTTACCCCGGTTACCGGGAACAGGTTCACGTTCACGGCCATGTTGGCCAGCGCCTGGATCACCAGGGTAAAGGAAAGCCCTACGGCCAGGAAGCCGCCGAAGGCATAGGGGCAGCGCTTGAACAGCCGGATGCTCCGGTACAGGAACACCAGGTAAATAAAGATGATGCCGGCACCGCCGATCAGTCCGTACTCCTCCACGATGGTTGCATAGATGGAATCCGAATAAGGATGCGGCATGAAATTGCGCTGTTCGCTTTTGCCTGGGCCCAGGCCGAAAGCGCGGCCTTTGGCGATGGCAATCTTCATCTGCGTTACATGGTACGTGCTCTGGTGGCTTTCGTCCTTATTGCCGTACATGAAGCCTTCCACCCGGGAGATCCAGGTATCCACCCGGCGCGTGAGGGTCGAGGAGCTCTCGGTGCGCGCAGCGGTGGCTGTTTCGTCTTCCGCATTTTTGTGCTTCACCATGGCGGCCAGCACAAGAAACACTACCGGAATGGCCGCTACCGCGATCGTCAGCAGCAGGTGCTTTCCGCTGACCCGCCCGATGAACAGGAGGAGCAGGCAGGAAGCGCCTAACAGCAGGGCCGTGGAGAGGTTGGCCGGTGCGATCAGCAGCACGGTTACCGCCACGGGCAGCATAACGGGCAGAAAACCCTTTTTAAAATCTTTGATGACCCCTTGTTTCCGGCTCAGCAGGCGGGCCAGCAGCATGAAGAGCGCCAGCTTTGCGAGGTCGGAAGTCTGCATGGTCATATTGATGATCGGGAGGCGGATCCACCGGCTGCCCTCGTTGAGCGTCACCCCGAAGAACAGGGTGTACAGCAACAGGGGTATGGACAGCAGGAAGAGGATCTTGGCCACCTTGGAATAGATGGTATAGTTGACCCGGTGGGCGAAATAAATGACGCAGAAGCCCAGGGTCATAAAAGCGAGCTGCTTGAACAGGTACACTTCGGTATTTCCTTTATACTGCTTCCAGGCCAGGGAGGATGTAGCACTGTACACCACCAGCAGGGAGATGAGTCCCAGCAGGCACACGAGGGCCCAGATCACCTTATCGCCTTTTGTCTTTTTCAGCAGGCGGGCAGGCTTCAGCGCATCGAGGTCGGCAAAGCGTATATCGGAAGACTGGCTCATAGGTCTTTTACAGCTAATTTGAACTGGGTTCCACGGTCTTCATAATTCTTGAAGAGGTCGAAAGAAGCGCAGGCGGGGCTCAGCAGCACGGCGTCGCCGGGAGCGGCCAGCTGAAAGGCGGCGCGCACGGCGTCGGCGGCGTTCCCGGTATCGGCCAGGGGCACCAGTCCGTC